>JAPVSP010000345.1:0-2671 GCA_047519685.1 Chloroflexota bacterium | reverse complement strand
GGACGGACTCGAACCGCCGACGCATTCCTTAGGACGGAATCGCTCTATCCACTGAGCTACGGGGGCGCCGCGTCCGAATCGTACCCGGTCGCGCCAGTCGTGGCGCGATGCGTGCCGCCGAGGGCCGGGTGCCGACTCGCGGTAGCATCGACGCGATGGACGGCACTCCCCTCCCCGACCTCGTCCTGTACGGCCGCGACGGCTGCCATCTGTGCGAGGAGACGAGCGCCCTCCTCCGCGCGCTCCTCGAGCGTCGCGCGACGCTCGGTGCCCCGGTCCCGCGCCTGGTCGAACGCTCGATCCAGGACGACCCGGCCTGGGAACGGGCGTTCCTCGTGACGATCCCGGTCGTCGAGATCGGAGACAGGCGCCTGGAGCTCGCGATCGGCGCCGCCAAGCTCCGCCGCTTCCTGGCCGAGACGCTCGATGGGGCCGCGACTGGGCGGGCCGCGCTCCCAGGGGTGGGCTGACGTGGTCGGGACGGACCTGACGATCGCCGTCGCCGTGGCGGCAGGGCTGATCAGCTTCCTGTCGCCCTGCGTCCTGCCGCTCGTGCCGGCCTACCTCGGCCAGCTCACGGCGGTCGCCGTCGCGGGTTCGGCGACAGGCCGGCCCTCACGCTGGCTGGCGCTGCGTCACGCGACCGCCTACGTGCTGGGCTTCGGTGCCGTGTTCACGCTGCTCGGGGTGACGGCGACTTTCGCCCTCGGGCCGCTCGCCGACGATCTGCCCTTCCTCCGCCGCGTCGGCGGTGCCGTCCTGGTCATCCTGGGCCTGAGCCTCGCGGGCATCCTGCGCATCCCCGCCCTCGACCGGACCTGGCGACCGCTCGAGGCGGGCGCCGCCGCCTCCGTGGCCGCGGCGACCGGCACGATGTCGCTCACGCCCGCCGGCGGGCCCCGCTCGACGGCCGACCGGCTGGGCGGCCGCCTCGTGACGGCGCGTGGGGGGTGGCTCGCCTCGTTCGGGCTCGGGGCCATCTTCGCCGTGGGCTGGACACCCTGCGTCGGGGTCATCCTCGGCGGCATCCTCGGGCTGGCCGCGAGCAGCGGCACCGTCCTCCAGGGCGCGGTGCTCCTCGTCGCCTACACCCTTGGACTCGGCATCCCGTTCCTCGTCGTCGGCGTCCTGTTCGATCGGGCGCCGGGACTGCTGCGGCCGCTCGTCCGCCACGGGCGGATCGTGTCGCTCGTCGGCGGCCTCCTGGTGGCGGGCATCGGGATCGCGATGCTGTTCGACTGGCTGACCCTGCTGCCGCGCTACTTCCAGTTCAACACCGCGGTCTGACGGCGCCGTGCCTGCCGACGGACCCGCATTCCGGCACGAGCGCACCCGTCACGGCCTGGTCGGGCCGTTCAGCGGTCGCCAGCTCCTGCTCGCCTTCCTGGCCGTGGTGACGGCGGCGGCCACCCTGGCGATCGTCACCCGGCCGCTCGGGACGACCGGCTCGAACGGGCCGCCCGACCCGCAGCCGACGGCCTACATCATCGCCGCCCGGCCGGCCGAGGGTCTCCACCCGGGCGATCTCGCTCCGGAGCTCTCGGTCGCGCGCTCCGACGGGACGACGTTCCAGCTGACCGATCTGTCCGGCCGGCCGATCCGGCTCGCCGACCTCCGCGGCCGGGCCGTGTGGATCGACTTCTGGGCGACCTGGTGCCCGCCGTGCCAGGCCGAGATGCCGGTCGTGCGCGACGTCGCCGCCCGCTACGCCGACCGCGGGCTGACCGTCATCGGCATCAGCGTCCAGGAGACGAGCGTCGATGACGTCCGCGCCTACGCGGTGCGATACGGCCTCGGCTACACGGTCGCCGCCGACCTCCAGGCGGACGTCTTCCACCGCTACCGCGTCTACGCCCTGCCGACGCAGTTCTTCATCGACCCGAGCGGCGTCATCCGACAGGTCGTGCAGGGGCCGCTCGACGAGGCGGGCGCGACGGCCAGCGTCGAGGCGATCCTGCCGGGCGGCGCCGCCACCGGCTCTCCCGCGCCGAGCCCGTCCGCGCCCTAGCGCGGCTCGTAGCGGAAGCGGTCGCGGTCGGGTACCAGCCGACCGACCGGGGTCAGCGGCTCGTGCGAGAGGGCGATGAGCCAGCGCTCGTCGGCCGCCTGACGGAACAGGTCGCCCTTGCGCTCGACCGAATCCAGCGGGAAGTCGTCGAACGCGGTCACCCAGCGCGGGTTGGCCGACCATGGCCGCATGCACAGGTCGCCGAAGAAGGCCAGCGACTCCCGGCGGCCCCGGATGACGACCGCCTGGTGCCCGGCCGAGTGGCCCCCCGTGGGCACGACCGAGACGCCCGGCAGGAGCTCGCGCTCACCGTCGGCCCAGCCCTCCGCGCCCCAGTCGCGGACGAGCCGGAGCTCGGGCTGGTCGTAGCTCGCGACGATCCGGCTGTTGTCGTCGAACGCGATCTCCCACTCGGCTCGCTGGGCGACGATCCGGGCGCGCGGGAAGGCGCGGCGGCCGTCGCGCAGCAGGAGCCCGCCCGCGTGGTCGAAGTGGAGGTGGCTCATGAGGACGAGATCGACGCTGCCGGGGTCGAAGCCGGCGCGCCGAAGGGCCGGCACGACCGGGTCGCCGAGGTAGCCGCGCATCTGGCGGACCTTGTCGCTGACGCGCTCGCCGATCCCGGTCTCGACGAGGACCCGCCCGGCCGGGGTCTCCACGAGC
>JAPVSP010000344.1:0-2442 GCA_047519685.1 Chloroflexota bacterium | reverse complement strand
CGGGCGGCGAGGCGAGCCAGCCGGGCCGCCAGCTCGAGCTCCGGCTCGGCCGGCGGCAGCCGCAGCCCGTGCGCCCGCAACTCGGGCGGGATGTCCGAGAACAGCGCGTCGACCGACGCCACGCCGAGCGCGGCGAGCATCCGCGCCCGATCCGCGGGCGTGTGCGGACCGTAGGCCATCTGGATCAGCCCTCGGACGTCAGCTGCTCGTAGGCCGCCGGATCGAGGAGCTCGGCGAGCTGGTCCGTCTCTCGCATCCGGACGCGCAGCATCCAGCCCTCGCCGTAAGGGTCGCTGTTCACGAGCTCGGGATGATCGGTCAGGGCCTCGTTGCGGGCCGTCACCTCGCCGCTGACCGGGGCGAAAAGGTCGCTGACGGCCTTCACGGACTCGACGACGCCGAAGGTCGCGAACTGCTCGATCGCACGCCCGGCCTCGGGGAGCTCGACGAAGACGATGTCGCCGAGCTGGCTGGCGGCGTAGTCGGTGACGCCCACGGTGGCCTCGTCCCCCTCGACGCGGACCCACTCGTGCTCCTTCGTGTAGCGCAGATCCCCGGGGATCATGCGAACAGCTCCTCCTTCCGTGACCGGCGCTGACCGCGTCGAGGTTGGGATGGGCCCTGGGCTGACTCGGACGGGGACGTCAGCGCGGCCGCTTGTAGAACGGCAACGGGACGACCTCGACGGGGACGCGCTGCTCCCGGATCTCGACGTCCAGCATCGTACCCGGTTCGCCATCGGCCGGAGCGACATAGCCCATGGCGATCGGGACGCCCAGCGAGGGCGATGGCGCACCGCTCGTCACGACCCCCGTGCGGCGGTCGCCGGCCCAGACCTGGTAGCCGTGCCGGGCGATCCCGCGGCCGCGGACCACCAGCCCGACGAGACGCTTGGCGGGTCCATCGGCGGCGACCCGCTCGAGCGCGGCCCGGCCGACGAAGTCGACCGCCTTGTCGAGCTTGACGACGCGGCCGAGTCCCGCCTCGATCGGGTTGGTGTAGCGGTCGAGCTCGTTCCCATACAGCGGCATGCCGGCTTCCAGCCGCAGCGTGTCGCGGGCGCCGAGGCCGACGGGCTGGAGACCGACCGGCCCGCCGGCGGCCATGAGGGCGTCCCAGACCGCGACGCCGGCGCCCTGATCGACGAAGAGCTCGAAGCCGTCCTCGCCCGTGTACCCGGTCCGGGCGACGAGCGCGTCGGTGCCGGCGACCGTCCCGTGGGCGATGCCGTAATAGCGCAGCGTCGACAGGTCCACGTCGGTCAGCGGCGCGAGGATCCCGGCCGAGAGGGGCCCCTGGACGGCCACCAGGGCGGTCGCGAACGAGCGGTCATCCAGGACGGCGCGCGCCCCCGCCAGTCGCTCGGCCAGCGTGTCGGACACGACCGCCGCGTTGGCGGCGTTGGCGACGACCAGGAAGCGCTCGGCGGCCAGGCGGTAGACGATGAGGTCGTCGACGATCCCGCCGTCGGGCAGGCAGAGCATCGAGTACTGGGCGCGCCCGACCGCCAGCGCCGGGGGGTCGGAGATCACGGCGTGGGCGAGCGCGGAGCCGGCCTCCGGACCCTCCACGAACAGCTCGCCCATATGTGAGAGGTCGAAGAGCCCGGCGCGTTCGCGGACCGCCCGATGCTCCTCCAGGATGCCGGCGTACTGCAGCGGCATGAGCCAGCCGCCGAACTCGATGATCTTCGCCCCGAGCGCCTCGTGACGGGCGTGCAGCGGGCTCGCGTGGGCCGTGGAGTCGGCCTCGGCCGCGGTCATCGGTTCATCCGACGGAGCCGGTCGCCGGGGCTGCGCCGCCGGCCGGGCGTCCGGCAGGGGTCCCGTAGCCGAGCGTCGTCGTCGCCCGGGCCACGAGCTCGCGCTCGGTCTCGAACGTCAGCATGGACGAGGCGTCGGCGAGGTCGATCCAGCGGACCTGTTCGAACTCCCGATCGTGCCGGGCGAGGTCCCCGCCGGTGGCCTCCATCGCGAAGTAGTGGACCGTCTTGTGGATCCGCGTCCCGCGCTGTACGAACCGGTACTCGATGGCGCCCAGCGGGCGGGTGATCCGGACATCGAGCCCGGTCTCCTCGCCCACCTCGCGAACGGCGGTCTGCTCCAGCGTCTCGCCGGGATCCGGCGTGCCCTTCGGGAGGGTCCAGGCGAGCCCGTCTCGCTCACGCCGCCGGATGCCGACCAGGAGCTGTGGCCGGCCGCCCTCGATGCGGGTGACGATCCCGCCCGCTGAGATCGCGGTCGCGTGCCTCAGCCGCGCCACGGCGCCGGGGTCGCGCTCGAGCGGCGGTCGGCCCGGGCATGGCCCGGGTGCGCCCAATGGATCGAGACGGAGGGCCGAGGCGCGCCCGCCCGGGCCCGCGGCGGCGGCGCCGGTGCGATGGTCCGCCAGGCGGCGCGCATCCGGGCGATCGGACCGAGGTCGGCACGTCGCAGGATCGTG
>JAPVSP010000343.1:0-4979 GCA_047519685.1 Chloroflexota bacterium | reverse complement strand
TGATGATCCGCGCGGTCGCGGGCAGGTCCGCGACGACGGCCCCCTTGAGATGGAACGTGAAGTGAGGATCGGCCTCGAGGTTGGCGAGCCAGCTGCGACGCCGCTCGCGAGGCATGCCGGTGATGTAGATCCGGCCGCCGAAGTTGTGGAAGACGATCTCGATCCGGCGCCGTTCGCCGGAGCGGCGGCCGGTGGTCGTGATGTCGATGACGTGGCCGCGCGAGAGCGCGCGGCGGATGCGGTCGTCCATGGAATGGTGCTGGCCCCTCGGTGGGCCCGGGCTCGGTCCGGGCTAGTAGTTGCTCGTGCAACTACTATACGCGTCGTCGACGGGGAGGTCCACCGGCGCCCGACCCGGCCACCCACGGACGCGCGAGCGCGCTGCCCGGCGCGCGACGGCCCGTGACTCGGGCCCTGCCCGCGCCCGGGCCGACCGACCTCTAGCCGGCCTTCCCCCCCGCGCGCAGGGCCGCCTTGTGCGCGCGCTTCTGCTCCTGGTAGGCCGCCAGCGCCGTCGGCGAGTCGACATCGCCGAGCGTCGGGTAGGAGGGCGCGACCTGCTCCCAGCCGGGCGGACGGACGCCGAGCCGCCGGCCGAGGATCGCGATGAGGATCTTCGCCTTCATCGGTCCGATGCCGGGCAGCGCCAGCAGCCGCGCCTCGAGGTCGCGTCCATCGGCCGCCTCCGTCCAGATCCGGCGGGCGTCACCGCCGTAGCGCTCGGCGATGTGCGCACAGAGCGCTCGAGTCCGGTCCGCCATGGTCGACGGGAAGCGGTGGAGCGCCGGGCGGGCCCGGAACGCCGCGTCGAGCTCGGCCGGGTCCATCGTCGCGATCCGCCCGGCGTCCAGGCCGCCGATCCGACGACGGAGCTCGAGCGGGCCGCTGAAGGCCTTCTGGAGCTGCACCTGCTGATCGAGGACGAGGCCGATGAGGAGCGCGAGGGGCTCCTCGACCAGGAGCGAATCGGCGGCGGGATCGCCGGTGAACGGAAGGACGCTGGACGTGGCTGTCTCACTCATGCGCCGGATGCTACTCCGCCGGCCTTCACCACGGCGCGATCGGGGCGTCCCGACGCCGCACCTCCGCCGTCGCGCGGGCGGAGTTCGGGGCCATCGAACGGGCCGAAGGTCGCGGCCATCGGGGCCGGTCGTCCGCTGGCGGCCTCTCGCGAGCGGCCGAGACTGCTCGCATGACCGAGGCGACCCCGCCCCCGACCACGCCCGCCCCGCCCGAGGCGCCACCGGTCGCGCCCGAGCTCCAGCCGGTGATGCCCGCCCCGACCCCGCGGGGCGATGGCCGCGTCCTCCGGCTCCTCGGGTACCTCGGCGCGGCGGTCCTCGGCGCCGCCCTCCTGTTCGGTGGCCTGCTCGCCACCGGCTCGGTCAGCCCGCCGGCAGCGTCCCCGTCCCCGTCGCCGAGCCCGTCCCCGTCGCCGAGCCCGTCGCCCGCCTACATCCAGGGCAGCGCGCTGGGCGACCCGGCCGCCCCGGTCACGATCGAGCTCTGGGCCGACTACCAGTGTCCGTTCTGCGGCCTGCAGGCGCGCGGCATCGAGCCTTCGCTCGAGCGCACCTACGCCGCGACGGGCAGGGCGCACATCGTGTTCCGCGACTTCGCCTTCCTCGGCCAGGAGTCGGTCGACGCCGCGGTCGCGGCTCGCTGTGCCGGCCGCCAGGATGCCTACTGGTACTTCCACGACCTGCTGTTCGCGTCGCAGCAGGGCGAGAACCAGGGGGCGTTCTCGCGCGACCGACTCGTCAGCCTGGCCGGCTTCGCCGCCCTCGACGCGACCGCCTTCACCGCCTGCCTCTCGGACGTCGCGGTGCTCCAGGCGGTGAAGGACGAGACGACGGCCGGGCGGCGCCTCGGCGTGTCGTCGACGCCGACGATCCGGATCAGCGGGCCCGGCGGCTCGGAGCTGATCACCGGGGTGAAGCCGCTCTCGGAGATCGCCGCCGCGTTCGCCCGGGTCGAGAAGCCGGCCCCGAGCGCCGCCCCCGGCGCGAGCTCGAGCGTCAGCCCGAGTGCCGGCCCGTCGGCCAGCGCCGGATCGAGTGGCTCGCCCTCGGCCCCGGCTCCCAGCCCGAGCCCGTAGCGCCGCGGATCCCCGCCGAGCCACCCTCGTGACCGCGGCGGCCGGATCGAGCGTGGCTGTGCGACGATGCCCCCGATGACGATCGAGCCCAGGATCCATTTCCTCGGCCACTCGACGCTCCTCATCGAGATCGATGGCATCCGGATCCTCACCGACCCCTGCCTGCGCGACCGGATCGGACCGCTGGTCCGCCACGGGCCGGTCCCGGACCCCGACGACTACCGCGACATCGACGCGGTCCTCGTCTCGCATCTCCACCTCGACCACCTCGACCTCGCGTCGCTGCGGATGCTCGACGGGCGTCCGACGACCCTGGTGCCCAGGGGTTCCGCCCCGTTGATGCGCCGCAACCGCCTCCACGACTTCGTCGAGCTGGTGCCGGGCGAGACGATCCGCTTCGGCGGGCTGGTCATCCGGGCGACGCACGCTGAGCACTCGGGCTTCCGACCGCCCTCCGGGCCGCAGGCCGTCGCCCTCGGCTTCGTCGTCGAGGGCGCCGGGCGGAGGGTCTACTTCGCCGGCGACACGGACACGTTCCCGGCGATGGCCGACCTCGATTCGCCGGACGTCGCGCTCGTCCCCGTCTGGGGCTGGGGCCCGACGCTCGGCCGGGGCCACCTCGATCCCGCGGGTGCGGCCCGCGCCCTGCAGCTCATCAGGCCGCGGGTCGCCGTCCCGATCCACTGGGGCACGTTCTGGCCGCGAGGGCTCGGGCGGGTGCGGAGCGGCCGCCGAACGGGCCCGGCCGCGGTGTTCCGCGAGTGCGCCGTGGAGCTCGTCCCGGACGTCGAGATCGCCGTCGCGCAGCCGGGCCAGCGCGTCCATCTCCGCCACCACGCGACGGTCGGACGATGAGGCTCGTCACCCGGAAGTCGCGCCGCGAGATCGAGACGATGCGGCGGGCGGGCCGCCTCGTGGCCGAGGTGCTCGCGCTCGTGGGATCCGAGCTGCGACCCGGCGTCACGGCTGCCCAGCTCGATGCGCTCGCGGAGCGCCACATCCGCCGCTCCGGCGGCCAGCCATCGTTCAAGGGCTATCGGATGGATGCGGACAGCCCGCCATTCCCCGGCTCGATCTGCGTCTCGATCGACGACGAGGTGGTCCACGGCCTGCCCGACCAGCGGACCATCGGCGAGGGTCAGCTCGTCTCGATCGACGCGGGCGCGATCGTCGACGGCTGGCACGGCGATGCCGCACGCTCGTTCTTCGTCGGTGAGCCGCCCGCGGAGATCGCGGCGCTGATCGAGACGACCCAGCTGGCGCTGATGGCCGGCATCGCCGCTGCGCGACCTGGGGCACGGATCGGCGACGTCTCCGGGGCGATCGAGGACGTCGCCAGCGCCGGTGGCTACGGGATCGTCAGGGAGTGCGTGGGCCACGGCATCGGCACGGCGATGCACGAGCCACCGGACGTGCCCAACTTCCGGACGCGGTCGGCCGGCCTCCGCCTGGAGCCAGGTCTCTGCCTCGCCATCGAGCCGATGTTCACGCTCGGCTCGCCGGCCGTGGGGCTGCTGGACGATGGATGGACGATCGTCACCCGAGATCGCTCGCTCGCCTGCCACTTCGAGCACACGATCGCCATCGTCCCGGGCGGCGCCGAGGTCCTGACGACCGTCTGACGCCGGCTCGAGCCGTTGGCCGCGCCGCCGGCGCTGGCGCTAGCGCCAGGTGCCGGCGGTCATCCCGAGATCGCCCACGACCGAGTGGAAGTACTGGCCCGGGTGCCGGGGGTCGAGCCAGCCGGTCTTGCCCGGCGTCCGGCTCGAGGCGAACGACACGGCCGCCCGCCGGGTCGAGACCGGGTCGGCCCAGAAGATCTGCGCCATCGTGCGGTTCGTCCTGAACAGGCTGGAGATGATCGTCGCCACCGATCCGTGAGTATCGGCGAAGACGGCGCGTGCCCCGGCTCGCAGGAAGCCGGCAGCGAAGTCGTCGACGCGCTGCCTCGCGACCGCGAGCGTCGGCCAGGCCATCCCGGGCTCACCCGCCCCGGCCGCGTAGCACAGGTGGTTGAGGATCACGACCGCGTTCTTCGCCAGGTGGAGCCCGCTCGCGACGTACGACTCACCGAAGTACTTCGTGGCGACGTTCCCGCTGCCGGCGAAGGGATCCAGGCCGAGACCGTCCTGCTTGGCGGGGTCGAACGGCGGGTAGGGGCTCGGCCAGCCGTTCCCGTGACCGAGGTAGATGAAGAGGTTCGCCCCTCGAGCCGCCGACTGGACCGCCCCCCAGGTCGCGTACGGGGTGTAGACCTCGGAGACGATCGCGCCGTAGGCCCGCGCCTGCCTGGCGTATCCCCGCGCCGCCGCGAGGTACGAGCTCGTCGCCGCCCCGGCGGGCCCGACGACGACGACGACCCTGAGGCCGGCCGCCTCGGCCGGCGGTGCGGTGGCCGTGAGGCTGCCCACCGCGAGGATCGCGGCCATGACCGCGATCAATGCCCCCTTCGAACGCAACGAGGCCGCCCGCTGGGCGACGCGGGGAAGGACGGTCAACGATCGTGCCTCCTCTCTGCCGGAACGCCACGGGGTCGCGTGGCGACGGTGGTCGTGGCCGCCGATGGCAGAGCGAGCCAGGGCCAGGCACCTGGACGGGCGGGGGCTTCCCGGGGGCACCGTTGGGCGCGATGGCATCCGGGCGGGCGCGGGGTGTCACGCCGGCGGGCGCGACGGGTTCGACGAAGGGGGTTCTGCCGGTGGCGGCGTCTAAGGTTGTCGAGCCTGGTCGCTGGAGGTGCCTGTGGCTTGCGGGAGTATGCCAGCCCGGCCCGTCGCCTGCCAAGTCGGCCCGTCCTCGGGGCCGCGGCCGGCCCTCGCCTAGCCAGCCCGGGCGATCGGCGCGACCCTCGCCCCGGCCAGGCGCACCAGCTCGGCCGGCG
>JAPVSP010000342.1:0-1740 GCA_047519685.1 Chloroflexota bacterium | reverse complement strand
CCGCTCGCCGATCTCGTGCTCGCGCTGGGCGCCGACGGCCGGCCGATCGACCTGGGTGCACCTGACGCGGTGATCGCGCGGTCCGGCGAGCGACTGATGCGCGAGGGCGTCTGGCTGCCGCCCGAGGTCGAAGCGCGGCTCGAGCTGGCGGACGGGGGCCGGGCCGCCGCGTCGGCGCGTCCTCCGGTCGGGGCGGGCGAGCCAGGCGACGCCGTCGCCCGGCTCGACGACCTGGCGTTCGGCTACGACCCACGCGTTCCGGTCCTGCGAGACCTCGAGCTGGCGATCGGGGCGGGGGAGCGGGTCGCCCTCGTCGGCCCGAACGGGAGCGGCAAGTCCACGCTCGGGCGCCTCCTCGTCGGGCTGCTCCGGCCGGACCGCGGGACCGTCCGCCTGCTCGGCGCGGACCCGGCGCGGCTACCCGCCGGCGAGCTCGCCCGGCGAGCCGGCTACGTCTTCCAGGACCCCGAGTGCCAGTTCCTCACCGCACGGGTCGCGGACGAGGTCGGGCTCGGGCTGCGGCGCTCGGAGCGAGCCCTCGTCGAGTCGATCGCGGAGGCCCTGGGCCTGCCCCTCGCGGCGTTCGGGCACCGGAGCCCATACACCCTGTCCGGTGGCGAGCAGCGCCGTCTCTCGCTGGCGACCGCACTCGTCCGCCGGCCGCGGCTCCTCGTCCTCGACGAGCCGACGTACGGGCAGGACCGCCACGGCGTCGAGGCCCTGCTGGCGATCCTGTCCGAGCGGGTGGCCGACGGGACCAGCGTCGTGGCGGCCACCCACGACCGCCGGTTCGCATCGGCGTTCGCTCGCCGGACGCTCGCGCTCGAGGCGGGTCGCGTCCGTGACGTCGACGCGGCGGTCCCGGCGGCGGCCACCCCGGAGCCCATCGCATGATCGGGTTCGTCGAGCCGGCCGACGCACAGCTCGAGAGCCCCATCGGACGGCTGAGCCCGCTGCTGAAGGTCGGACTGGCCGTCACCTGGCTGCTCGGTCTCGCGTTCACGCTCGACCCACGGCCCCCGGTCGTGATCGGCGGGGTCGCGCTCGCCGTCGGCTGGGCCCTCGGACGGATCCCGCCCCGCCGCCTGGTGCTCGGCCTCGCGCCCCTCTGGGTCGCCGCGCTCGGGATCGGCCTGTTCAATGCGCTGTTCTCCGGACAGAACGCGGATCCGCGCCTGCCGGTCCTCCTGGCGGCCGGGCCCCTGCGGGTGACCGGGGCCGCCGCGTGGGCCGGCCTGGGCCTCGGCCTGCGCGTCCTGGCGATCGCCTCGGTCGGCGTCGTCTTCGCGCTGACGACCGATTCGACCCGCCTGGTCGACTCGCTGGTCCAGCAAGGCCACCTGCCGGAGCGCTTCGCGTACGGCGCGCTCGCCGCGTATCAGGCGATCCCGAGATTCGCCGACGACCTGACGATGCTGCGCGACGCGCGCCGCCTGCGCGGGCTCCGCTGGAGCTGGCATCCGAGGCTCCTGGTCGGGCTGCTCGTGCTCGCGATCCGGCATGGCGATCGGCTGGCCCTCGCGATGGACGCCCGGGCCTTCGGCTCGGGGCCGCGGAGCCGGTACCGGGAGGTGCGCTGGACCCGGTCCGACGTCGCCGCCGGGCTGGCCGGGCTTGCCCTCCTCGCGGCGGCGATGCTCGTCGGGCGCGTCTGACCGCGAGCCTCCTCGAGTCCCTCCCCGTGACGCGCGTCGCCCGACGCGGGACGCCCACCGGCTCCCGCGCACGGGCGCCGTTAAT
>JAPVSP010000341.1:0-4124 GCA_047519685.1 Chloroflexota bacterium | reverse complement strand
TGACATCGAGTCCGGCGATGCGGCCGGCGTCCTTCGTCGCCTGCCGCTGGGTGTCGTCGAAGTAGGCCGGCACCGTGATGACCGCCTCGGTCACCTTTTCGCCCAGGTAGGCCTCGGCATCGGTCTTGAGCTTCTGGAGGATCATCGCGGAGATCTCGGGCGGCGTGTACGTCTTGCCGTCGGCGAGGGCGACCTTGATCCCGTCGCTCTTCGGGTCCTTCTCGACCGTGTAGGGGACGAGCCCCCGGCTGTGCTTGACCTCGGGGTCGTCCCAGCGGCGGCCCATGAAGCGCTTGATCGAGTAGACGGTGTTCGCCGGGTTCGTGACCGACTGGCGCTTCGCCAGCTGGCCGACGAGCCGCTCGCCGGTCTTGGTGAAGGCGACGACCGAGGGGACGGTCCGGCCACCCTCGGCCGAGGCGATGACGGTGGGCTCGCCACCCTCCATGACGGCGACGACCGAGTTCGTCGTGCCGAGGTCGATGCCGATGATCTTGCCCATCTGGGATGGCTCCTAGCGGTCGGGTGTCGGGGGGATGCGGTCTTCGGGAGGCGCCTCCGGCGGCGCGGGGCTCGGTCCGGCGTCGGAACCCGGCGACGCGACGGCGACGAGCGCCGGCCGGATCACCCGGTCGCGCAGGCGGTAGCCGCGTCGGACCTCGTCGACGATGTGGCCCTCCGGATGGCCCGACGCGCCGACGTTCGCGATCGCGTCGTGCTCGCGGGGGTCGAACGGCCGGCCGGGCGAGGCGTCGATCGGACTGACACCCTCGCTCTCGAGCAGGCCGCGCAGCTTCCGGTCGATGGCCGCGATGCCCTCGACCCAGGGGCTGTCGGCGAGCTCGGCGGGCCGGGCCTCGATCGCGCGATCGAAGTCGTCGGCCAGGACGAGGACCTTGCGGATGAGGTCCTCGCCGGCGAGGCCCAGCTCGCGCTCGCGCTCCTCGCTCGTCCGGCGTCGGTAGTTCTGGAACTCGGCCCGCTCGCGCTGGAGGCCGGCGAGGTACTCGTCCGCCTCGCGTCGCGCCGCGTCGAGGTCCGCCCGCAGCTGCTCGATCTGGGCCAGCAGCTTCGTCGGGGAGGTGTCGAGCGCGTCGATGCGCTCCTGGGCGCGGGTGCGATGGTGGGGCATGCTGGGACTCTCGCTGGGGCCGGCCGCCCGGCCGTCCTCGCGGCGCGACCGGTCAGGCATAGAGGTGGTCGACGAGCTCGTTCATCAGGCCGGACACGAACCGGACGGTCCCGATCGCATGGGGATAGGCCATCCGCGTCGGGCCGAGGACGCCGACGACGCCGACGGCCCGCCCCGGCTGTCCGTACGGCGCCAGGACGAGCGAGACCTCCGCCATGTCGAGGGTCGGGTTCTCGCCACCGATGAACACCTGGACCCGCCCCGGGCCGGCCGCGGCGACCCGCCCGAGCAGCTCCGCCAGGACGACGCGGTCCTCCAGGGCGGTGAAGACGCGGCGGAGCTTGTCCCCCTCGGCGAACTCCGGCGCCAGCATGACGTTCAGCAAGCCGTCGCTGAAGAGCTCTTCGATGGCCGCGGCGTCGTACTCGCGCATCATCCGGACGGCGCGCTCGAGGATCCGCCGCGCCAGCCCGTCGGAGGGGCCCTCGCCGGCGAAGCGCCCCAGCCGTCGCTCGACCTGGTCCGCCGTGAGGTCGGCGGTCACCTCGTTGAGCCGCGCCGCCACCTCGGAGAGGTCCTGCTGGGCCTCGAGCTCGTCGAGGCTGATGAGGGCCTGCTTGATCGTGCCCTCGCGCAGCACGAGGATCAGGCTTGCGAGGTGCTCCTGGAGCGCGACCAGGTCGATCCGCCGGACGCGGGCGGCGCGAGGCTTGGCCGGCGTCGCGAGACCGGCGGCGCGGGTGACGGACGCCAGTGTCGAAGCCGCCAGCCGGAACCAGTGCTCGCTCGCGTACTCCACCTGCCCGAACTGGTGGCGGATCATCAGCTGCTCGACGGGCGGCAGCGGGACGCTCTCGACGATCGATTCCACATACCAGCGATAGCCCGTGTCGGTCGGCATCCGGCCGGCCGAGGTGTGCGGGTGGGTCAGGAGGCCGGAGCCCTCGAGCTCGGCGAGGATGCTCCGGACGGTCGCCGACGACACGCCGAGGCGGTACCGCTCGACCAGGGCCTGCGACCCGACCGGGGTGGCTGAGCTGATGTATTCCTCGATGACGGCCCGGAGGATCGCCTGCGCGCGAAGGTCCAGCGGGCCGCTCGAGCGGCGGATGCGTCGCGCCACGCGGGCTCCCTTGGCTCGTTAGCACTCTCGCTAGGGGAGTGCTAACCGTACGAGAGGGATGGTAGCAGTCGCCCGAAGCGAGTGTCAATCGAGCGACGGGTACCCGGAGGCGCCGAACCGAGGATGCCCACCAGGTCGCCGTTCGACGAGCCGGCACACGGGCGCGGGGTCGACATGCGGGCGCGAGGCCGACCTGCGGGCGCGGCTCGCGGGTGCCAGGCTGCGCGCCTGCGAGGGCGGGCGGACTCCTACTCCGTGAACTTGAACGATCCGACGACCATGGCGAACGTCGCGGCATCCGCCTGCTCGTTGCCGGCCGGCGACTGCCATGCAAGGCTCATCGCCGACGATCGATGGATCGCCTCGACGTCGATGCCGAAGACCTCGACGCCACTCGAGTCCTTGTAGGTGTAGGCGACGACGCGCGCCTGCTCTCCACCGAGCGTGCCCTGGGTGTTCGAGGCGATCGTCGCCTTGAGCGACGTCTTCAGGTCGTAGACGTCGGCCGCGGTCAGGCTCGTCAGGGTCCACGACCCCTTGGCCACCCCATACGCGCCGATGGTCTCGAGGTTGGGGCCGTCGAAGAACTGCCAACCATTGTCGGTCCGCGCATCCCAGCTCGCCGGATGGCCGAACGAGAAGCCCTTGGCCGATGTGAAGACCGAGAACACCGGGTCGGGCTGCACGATGGTCGGGTCCCTGCCCCGGATGAACGTGAAGTCCATCGTCCCGGTCACGTTCGTGGGCGCCTGTGCCGTCCCGGTCGTGGCGTCCACCGTGAGCTCCATGACCACCGGCGTCCCATCGTCCTTGACGAAGAAGGCGAGGCCGACCGTGCCCTTCCCGTCGAACCCGACATCAGCCGCGCTGAGCTCGACCCCGACCGGCGTCAGGCGGTGGAGCCGCTGCCCATCCTTCGTCTCGATGCCCATGTCCTTCGCCGTGAGGATCGAGGCCATGGTCTTGCCGAGGCCGTCACCGCCCGTCGACGGCGTGGCGGCCTTCTCGTACCACGGAGCGTCCGCGCCCTCCCGCTCGTACGTCTTGCCGGCCCAGGTCGTCTCCTCGCTGGTCCGCTTCGTATCCCCGACGGTCATCGTCATGGTCGACGAGTGATCCCCTCCACGGACGTCGTACCGGCCGCCCAGCGTGACCGGGACGCCGCCGACCTGGAGCCGCGCGCCGATATCCATGCTCGCCTGCGTCATCGCCCGCATGCTCGCGACGAACAGTCCCGCGACGTCGGGGCTCGGGCTGGGGCTCGGGCTCGGCGACGGCGAGGGGGAGAGGCTCGGGCTGGGGCTGGGGCTGGGCGCGACGGTCGCGCCAGCCGAGCAGGCGGAGACGAGCAAGGCGACGAGGATGATGGCGGCCCCCAGTCGTCGGCCGCCGTGGGCTCCATCGGACGCATGCATGGTCGGGTCCTTCCGGTTGACGTCCGGCAGCGCCGGATCATGTGGCTCAGACGCGGACCGATGCCGACCGTTGCAGTCGATCGCGGGACGGAGACCCGAACCAGGGGCGCGGTGTGCCGAGGGCGCCATCGGGCGACGATCCCCCGACCCGCCCGTCACGGGTGAGCGAAGCGCCACCCGGCAGCGCGGCCCGGGGCCGATCCTGCCCCCGTCAGTCGGCCAGGAGGAGCAGCCAGCCGGCGCCGAGCACGATGCCGAGCACGAACGGCCCGTAGCAGACCAGCCAGGCGAGGGGACCGCCCTCCCGTTTCGCGGCCTGGCGTGGCACGTAGATGAGCATCGCGTCGTAGACGGGCCGGCCTCACCCGACCGGCGTCGTGGGATCGCCCGGCCGGGATCCTCGTGGGCTGCCCACGGACTAGCCGGGCGGCCGTCCGAACAGGGCTCCGAGCGC
>JAPVSP010000340.1:0-2225 GCA_047519685.1 Chloroflexota bacterium | reverse complement strand
TCGACATGCTGGGCGACTACCTCGAGTTCCAGGCCGAGGTCGGCATCACCAAGCACATGGGCGGCCTCCCCGCCACGCGCGAGCTGCTCTCGCTCTGCCACGTCGAGGAGGCCCGTGAGGTGCTCGACGTCGGCTGCGGGATCGGCGTCGGGCCTGCCCGGATCGCCCGAGCCTACGGCTGCCACGTCGTCGGCGTGGATGGCTCCCCGAAGATGATCGAGTGGGCCCACCGGCGGGTCCGGGAGGCGGGGGTCGCGGACCGGGTCGAGCTCCGGGTGGCCGATGTCCTGGCCCTGCCCTTCGAGGACGATCGGTTCGACGTCGTGCTCTGCGAGTCCGTCCTCGGCTTCGTCGACGACAAGGAGCGAGCGGTCCGCGAGCTCGTGCGGGTCGCCCGACCGGGCGGCTATGTGGGCATCAACGAGGGCCTGTGGACCGAGGACCTCTCGCCCGAGATGCGCCGGCTGGCCAGCGATCTCAAGGTGGAGATCGTGGGTCCGGACGTCTGGCGGACGCTCTGTGAACGGTCGGGCCTGCGCGACGAGATCGTGCGGCTGCGGCGCGTCGATGCGGCGGTGGAGGTCAGGAACCGCCTGCGGTGGATCGGCCTGCCCTGGGCCGTCCGGGCCTGGGGTCGCGTCCTCCGCCTCTATGTCACCCGGCCGGCGATCCGCGCCGAGCTCAAGGCGTTCTTCGGCTCGGGCACCGCCGCCTTCGACAGCACTGGCTACGGGCTGTTCGTCGGTCGCAAGGCGACGGTCCCGGCGCGGCCCGCGTAGAGGCACGCCCCGCGATACGGTCCGGCCGGGCTGCGGGCGTCGCGCCGCCCCGGGTCAACCCTGGCGGTCCGGTGGCCATGTCCCCATGACCTGGCGGAGGATCGCGAACTCCCCGATGTGGTAGGCGTTGTGGTCGGCGACCAGGCGGATCTCCCGCAGGATCGTGTGCCCGGGCGTACCCGGGATCGTCGCGAACGGGTCGGTCGCGGGGTCGCTGACGAGGTCTCGGAGCGCTTGCCGATCGGCCCGGAACGCCGCGATCGTCTCGGTGAGCTGCTCGGGGGTCGCCGTCGCCTCGGGCGCCGGCCAGTACTCCTCGGGCCAGCTCGGGGCCAGGTACGCACGATCCCGGATGTAGTCGAGGATGTCCCGCTGGGCCAGCCGGAGGTGCTCCAGCAGGTGCCAGGGCGTGTACGGGACGTTCGGCGGTCGCCGGTTGATCGCGTCGTCCGGGAAGCCTTCCACGGCGGCGTCGAACGGCATGTGCGCTCCGTGCCCGTCGATCAGCTGGATCAGCTGCTCGCGCAGGATGTCCGTGGCGGCCATCTCATCCCTCGCTCTGGTCAGCGCCCGCGATCCGCGCCTCGGGTCCGTCTCGGGCGAGCGTAGCCCTCGCGGCGGCATGTCGCGAACGCCGGATCGCCGGCGGCCGCCGTTCGCGACCCCTGGGTCACTCGGCCAGCAGCCGGAGCACCGGGACGGCGGCCGCGAAGTCTTCCAGGAGGATCCTCGGCAGGTCGGGCGAGAGCGCCTCGGCCTCGGTGAGCCGCCGCCCGAATGTGACGTCCTTGAGCCTGAGCAGCTCGGCGTCGGGGTGGTCCGCCGGGAATCCGGTCGGCATCCGCTTGAGCCGATCGCCTGAGACCGCCCCGAACGCCGCGGCGAACGTGGGGTCGTCCAGCGCCGCGTGGACGCGACCCGCCTCGGAGGCGACCTTCGACCGCCAGGTCGCCAGCCAGGCGGTCTCGGGATGCCACCTGCCGCCGCCGACGAACGCCTCACCGGGCTCGAGATGGAAGTAGCCGCCCGGCCCGCCGCCCCGCCATGGGAAGCCGGCGCTGACGTGGGTCTTGTAGGGCGACTTGTCCTTCGAGAACCGAGTGTCTCGGTAGATCCGGAAGGGGGAGCGGGCCGGGTCGGCCTCGAGCGGGATGCCGCGGGCGAGGAACCCCTCGTCGAGCGTGACGCAGAGCGCCTCGAGCGGTCGCTTGAGAAGTCGCTCGTAGTCCGCCTTGCGAGGCTGGAACCAGCGACGCTCGTTGTTCAGCGCGAGGTCGACGAGGAACTGCAGCGCCTCCGGCGTGAAGCCGGCGAATGTCGAGCCACCGTCCACCGTCGCTCCACCTCCTCGACCCACGCCCCTGGCGGCGGGACCCAGCTCGATGGTAGTGCGCCCGGGAAGACCGGGCGAGACAGCGCGCGGCGGCTCAGCCGATCTGATAGGCG
>JAPVSP010000339.1:0-2041 GCA_047519685.1 Chloroflexota bacterium | reverse complement strand
TCGGGCAGCATGACGCCGAGGATCTTCTGCAGCGCGAGGAGGTGGACGCAGGCACCCCAGCTCTCGAAGTAGTGGCAGGTGCAATGCCAATGACCGGCGTCGAGACTCACGTGATGGGTGTCGTTGTCGCCGCGGAACGTGAGCGAGAGTCGGTCGATCGTGATGCGATCGAGCTCACGCGCATAGCGATTCGCCTTCTCGACCTTGCCGATCAGAGAGCTGTGCATCGCCTCTGAACCTCCGTCGCCCGTCGGGGCGTCCAGGGGGCCGCCGTCCGGCCATCGAGGCTGACCGGTGATGGCGGTCGCTCCCGAAGACTACACCCGCGGCCCCCCGGGGTCAGCCCCCGGACCGGCCTCCGGACCTCGATCACGACCCGGGCCGGCCGCGACCGGTCGCGGCGGCGCCTCCCCCCGGCGCGTCCGGCGGCGGCTCCCGTCGGCGGCACGACCCGGCTACGGCGCGCTCGTGCCCTCCCGGCCGTAGTCGTCGGACAGCCGGACCACGTCGTCGAGCTCGGGTGTCGAGACCTCGAGCAGCTCGGTCCGCTCGATCGCCGCGTAGCGGTGGCGCCGACCCGTTCGGATCCGGCGATGGTCGCCGGCTCCCAGCTCCTCGGAGCGGAGCTCGCCGGCATCGTCGTCGAGCTCCAGGAGGAGGCGGCCAGCCAGGACGTAGATGGCCTCGTCCTTGACCTGGTGGTACTGCAGCGACAGCCGCTGGCCGGCCTCGATGACCAGGATCTTCCCGACGTAGCGGTCCGTCTCGGCCCAGATGAGCTCATGGCCCCACGGCTTGTCGACCCGGCGCGCCGGGGACGTCGACCCCTCGGCGCCGGGCCCGGCCGCCGTCCCGCTCATGCGCCCCGGACCAGGTGCTCGCCGGCCGCCACCAGCGCGTCCCTCGCCTCCGGCGACGTCGCCTCCGTGTAGACGCGGACGAGCGGCTCGGTGCCGCTCGACCGGACCAGGAGCCAGGAGCCGTCGGCGAGGAAGAACTTGTAGCCGTCGTCGGTCGCGAGCGGCACGGTCCGGACGACCGGCTCGCCGTCGAGCGACTCCGGCGCGTGCTGCCTGAGGTCGACCAGCAGCCGCCGCTTGACCGCGCCGTAGGCCGCACGGTCGAAATGGATGTCCGTCCGGCGATAGAACGACGGGCCGGCGATCGCGTGGAAGTGCTCCAGGATCCTCGAGACCGGCCAGCGCCCGGCGGCCTTCTCGCGGAGGAACAGGTCGAGGAGGAGGAGGTCGGCGTAGATCCCGTCTCGTTCCGGCAGGTGCATCCCGAAGCCGTAGCCGCCGGACTCCTCGGCGCCCATCATCGCGCCGGTCTCGAGCATCTTGGGGCCGATGTACTTGAAGCCCACGGAGGTCTCGTGGACCTCGATCCCGTAGCGCTCGCCGAGGCGCTCGGCCATCGACGTGTTGTTGACGCTCTTGACGATCGCGTCGCGCAGCCCGCGGTGCTCGGCGAGGTAGTACATGAGCAGGCCGGTGACCTGCAGCTGGTGGATGAAGTCGCCGCGCTCGTCGGCCGCGCCCGCCCGGTCCGCGTCACCGTCGAGCAGGAGCCCCATGTCGTAGCCCCCGCCCGCGAGCATCGAGAGCGACTCGTCCACCCACGGTCGGATCGGCTCCGGGTTGATGCCGCCGAAATATGGGTTCCGCTCGCGGTGGATCTCCGAGACCCGGATCCGCCCGCCGGCCAGCAGCCGTGGCAGCCAGCCCGAGCCGGCGCCGTACATCGGCTCGACCAGGACGTGGACGTCGGCAGCCTTGAGCGCGTCGAGGTCGACGGTCCGCCGAACGTACGCCTCGTAGCCGGGATACGGATCGAAGCGTTCGACGAGCCCGGCCGCCTCGGCCTCGTCGAACGGGCGCCGCTCGATGGCCGCCCCGCCGTTCTGGGCGATCCGGCCCTCGATGATCGTGAGCAGCTCGGGGCCGGCGGCCGAACCGGTCGGCGCCTTGACCTTGAAGCCGTTGTCGGTCCACGGGTTGTGGCTGGCCGTGATCACGATGCCGGCGGCGGCGCCACGCTC
>JAPVSP010000338.1:0-5243 GCA_047519685.1 Chloroflexota bacterium | reverse complement strand
GCCGGTCGGGTTGAAGCCGCCCGTCAGCGTCGCGGTGTCGTGGATCGCCGCCCCGACCGTGACGCTCTCGTTGGCGCTCGTCGGGAGGGTGGGGATGTTCTGCTCGACGACGACGGTCTCGAGGTTGCAGGCGCTCGTCGCCGGGTTGTTGTTCGAGTCGCCGCTGTAGGCGGCCTGCCAGTAGTACGTGCCGGCCGTCGTGAATGTGATCGGGTTGGAGTCCGGGATGCTGCCGTTCGTCACGGTGACCGTGCCGGCGTCCTGCGGCGTGCCGGTGCACTGGGCGTTCGCGAAGACCTGGTAGTGGACGGTGCCGCCCGCGTTCGCTGTGGCCCCGCTCAGTGACGACGTGTCGTGGACGGGCGTCCCGAGCGAGACCGTGATGGAGGCACCGTTCTGGGTCCCGCTGACGAGCACGGTCGTGATGCTCGGGCTCTTCTTGGCGACGGCCACCGACTCGTTCGCGTCGTTGCACGGCGTGGACACGGCGTTGTTGTTGACGTCGCCGCTGTAGAAGGCGCGCCAGAGGTACGTGCCGGCCGCCGTGGTCGTGAAGTTGCCGGAGTCGTAGTCGCCCGCGCCGTTGACGGTCTGCCCGGTCGGCTGCGGGCTGAGCGGCGTCTGGCAGGTCGTGTCGCCGGGGCCGTAGACCTGGAACGTGACGGTCCCGGTGAGGGTCCCGAACCCGCCGGACAGATGGGCGGTGTCATGGATGGCCCCACCGACCGTGACTGGTCCGGTCGCCGTCGTGGTGAGAGACGGCGTCCCCTTGGGTGGATCCTTCCAGATGTAACCGATCACGCCGTCCTCGAAGATCGTCAGCGTGATCTGCTGGGATGTCGGGTCCTTGATGTAGCCAGGCGGCGGCGTCTTCTCCGTGACCGTGTAGGTTCCCGGGACCACGTTGATGAGCTTGAAGAACCCGGCGCGACCATCCTGGTCCTGGGTCGGGTCCGTCTGCGGGCTGGCAGACACGTAGTCTGCGATATCGACACCCGGGCCCGTCCCCGTGAAGGGATTCGGGCTGACGGTGAAGGTCGCGCCGCCGAGCGGATGCCCGCTGTCGTCCTGCTTCTGCCAGGACAGGGACGCGCAGTTGGCCGGGATGTCGACAGGGGCCGCAGCGTAGTCCTTCAACGCGGCCTGGTCGGTGATCGACGAGCGCGTCCGGACGTTCACCTCGCCGAAGCCCTGACTCGGGCAGCTGAGGACGACGCCGAGGGACGTGAGGTCGAATGCCATCTCGGCGAACTGGCTCTCGGGAATCGTCCCGCCCGACGCGATCTGGTCCGTCCAAGGACCGACCGGGATGGCCGCGTCGTTCGACAGACCGTAGAAGGTACCGGCCGGTGGCGTGAGTGGAGCGCTCCATGCCGAGCCGCTCCAGGTCTGGATCGTGGCGCTGATGGTGAACACGCCGGAGCCCTGCTCCTGAGCGACGAGGAGGATGTCTCCTGCCGTCCGGTTCGGGACGGAGATCCCGTGGGCGTTCGTGACATTCGGCTTCTGGTTGAACTCGAAGTCGAAGAACGTCGTCCCGTTGTTGGAATCGCGCTCGACGCCGAGGAAGGTCCAGAGGTGGCTGTTCGCGCCGGGCGGCAGCGGCTGGAGCTGCGAGGCGACATAGACATTGCCCATGTCGTCCTTGGGCGAGGCCGTGCCCGTGCCACCCTGCCAGGTCGAGGGAGGATCCCCCTCCTTCGAGCCGATCGAGAAGTTCGTGGTGTCCGCGTTGCCGATCGGATCGATGATCGTGGGCGCCGTCAGGAGTCCATTGCCGGTGGCGCCCTTCGCCCAGTCATCGCCCGATGGGCTCATCGTGCCGGAAAAGAGATCGCCATCGATCTCGAAGCCGCCGATCCGCTGGTTGCCTGAGGCGTTCGCCGCCTTCGTCGGCGCCGGCGCCGCGAAGGACGCGTACTGAAGGGCCAACGAGAACACGAAGAGCGCGGCCCACAGCAGAGTCACACTCCGCCGGGTGCGCGCGCTCATGTAGAGCCAGATTCCCCGAGACACTTTGTTTCCCTCCCGATCCCCGAGACCTGGGGGTCCGTCGATACCGACGTCCTCGCTGCTGATGCCGATGACGACACCGATAAGACCTTGGGGGGATGCGAAGCCGGCCCCCCGGTCGGACCCGCGAACGGAGCCCGAAAGTACTGACCCGGACGCCGGTCGCTACACGCATCTTGGCGCCGCAGGGGCGAAGATGGTACTAGTCACGTCCTCCCGTGAACAGTACTCAAACCCCCCGATTCCCCCGCACCGCACCAGCTGATGTAACCGATTACGGTGCTTTGCCGCACCGGGGGTCCCAGGACCCGGCCGTCGAGCCGTCGGCGCGGCCCTGCGCCGCTAAGATTCGAGGCCCACTCGCCCCAGGAGACACATGACGATCCCCGCCGTCGGCCGCCCGATCCCCTCGCTCCGCCACCGCGCCGCCGAGGCGGTCGCTCGCGCCTGGGCGACGGCGATCGCCGAGGGGGCCCTGCCGGCGCTGCCGACGGACGTCCCGGCCCCACCGGTCGAGATCGAGCGCCCATCCGACCCGGCCCACGGCGACCTGGCCACGAACCTCGCGCTCAAGCTGGCGCGACCGTACCGCCGAGCGCCGCTCGAGATCGCCCGGGCGCTCGCGGCGGCCCTGGACGCGGACGCGGCGGCCGGGCCCGACTCCCCGATCGGGGCGGTCGAGGTCGCGCCGCCGGGCTTCGTGAACCTGCGGCTCGCCGATCGCGCCCTCGAGGGCACGATCGCGGGGATCCTCGAGCGTCCGGGTGCCTGGGGGCGTGTCGTCGCGGCCAGGCCGGAGCACGTCAACGTCGAGTTCGTCTCGGCCAACCCGACGGGGCCCCTGCATATCGGGAACGCACGGGGTGCGTTCGTCGGCGACCTGCTCTGCCGGGTCCTGGAGGCCGGCGGCCATCGCGTCACCCGCGAGTACTACTTCAACGACTTCGGCACGCAGGTCCGGAACCTGGGGGCCTCGGTGCTGGCCGTCCGGGACGGGACCGGGATCCCCGACGACGGCTACCACGGCGCGTACGTCCACGACCTCGCGGCCGAGCTGCCACCCGACGTGACGGCGGCGGCCGACGGGCCCGAGGCCGATCACGCCTGGGTCGTCGGCCTGTGGGCATCGGAACGGGTGCGCGCCGGGATCGAGGCCAGCCTGGCCCGGCTCGGTGTCCGGTTCGACGTCTGGAAGAGCGAGGGCTCGCTCCATCGCGAGGGCTGGGTCGAGCGCGCGGTCGAGCGACTCCGAGCCAGCGGCCACATGTACGAGCGCGACGGCGCGCTCTGGTTCCGCTCGACCGACTTCGGCGACGACAAGGACCGGGTCGTGGTCCGGTCGAACGGCGACCCGACCTACTTCGCGGCGGACATCGGCTACGTCGTCGAGAAGTTCAGCCGCGGCTTCGACCATCTCATCTACATCTGGGGCGCCGACCACCATGGGACGGTCGCCCGGGTCCGCAACGCGGCCGAGGCGATGGGCTTCGACAAGTCCCATGTCCAGATGCTCCTGACCGGCTGGGTCCGCTTCGTCCGCGACGGCCGGGAGGTCTCGATGTCGAAGCGGGCCGGGACGTTCATCACCCTCGACGAGCTGCTCGAGGAGGTCGGCGTCGATGCCGCCCGCTGGACCTTCGCCTCGCGCGGCGCGAACATGGACATCGACTTCGACATCGAGCTCGCCAAGAAGCAGTCGAACGAGAACCCCGTCTACTACGTCCAGTACGCCCACGCCCGGATCGCCTCGATCCTCCGCAAGGCCGCCGGGACGGGCATGGAGCCGGCGGCCGGCGTGGAGGGACTGCTCGGGGGCGCGCCCGAGGCGTCGCTCGCCCGGCAGGTCGTCCGCCTGCCCGAGATCGTCGAGGACGCGGCGGCCGCCCACGAGACGCAGGGCGTCACCGCGTACGCGACCGAGCTCGCCACCCGATTCCACGCCTTCTATCGCGACGCCCGGGTCGTCGACCCGTCGGAGCCGGAGCGGTCGAGGAGGCGCCTGGCGCTCGTCCGCGCGGCGCAGGTGACGCTCGCCCGATCGCTCGAGCTGCTCGGGATCTCGGCGCCCGAGTCGATGTAGGGGCGACCGGGCCGCGGGTGAAGGGGCCTACCGCGGGAAGCCGGCCGCCCGCACCGCCGCGTCGAGCGTGGGACCGTCGCTGGCGAGGATGACGACGACCTCGCGGGCCGAGGCCTTGATGACGGTGCCTTGGGAGTCGCCTTGCGCAACGAGCCGGCCGGCCGCGTCGAGGAACTCGGCGGCGTCCGTCGGCGTGTCCCAGGCCGACCACGCGACGACCGCGTCCGCGCCGCCCGGACCGGTGAGGTAGCCGACCCGGTCGCCGCCCCAGCCGGCCGCCGCCCCGTCCGCCGCCGCCGCGTTCGTCGTCGACGAGGCGAGCCAGATCCTGAGCTGGAGCTCGCCGAGCGTGTCCTGGAGCGCGAGCTTCCAGCCGGCCCCCATCTTCGCCGCGAGGTCCTTCGGGAGGGCGACGGCGACCGGCGCCTCGTGGGCAGCGTACTTCGCCGGGTGGAGGACCTGCTCGGTGGAGACCGGCGGGGCGGTGAACGCCCGATCCACCGCCGACCAGCCTCCGGACTGCTCGAGCCCGAGCGCGAGCTGGAGGCCCTGCGTGTACTCGAACAGCAGTGGCTCCTTGATGATCGGCGGCATCTTGTCGAGGATGGCCTGCTGGGCCGGGTCCTGGCCGGCCGCCACGATCTCGCCCAGCTCGGCGGCCGTGAGGTGCTGGGTCGCCCACAGCGTCCCGACGAGCGTGGCGTCGCCCTCGAGGAGCGCGTGCGCCGCGAGGGTCCGATCCGACTGGTCGGGCGCGTCCGGGCTGACCTTCCTGAGTCCGAAGTGCTGGTCCTGGAGCGCGTGGTCGATCTCGTGCGCCATCGTGTACTTCTCGGTCGGGCCCACACCCCCGCTTCGCGCGACGACGTACAGGGCCTTCGTGGCGTCGTCATAGAAGCCCAGGACCTGGCTGTCGAGGAGGCTCAGCTCGAGATCGGTGAGCGAGGCGTCGCGCCTGAGCAGGCCGAGCCGCTTGAGGAGGCCCTCCTCGGCCGCGATGTAGGCGGGCGTGTTCTCCTTCGCGAACTCCGCTTCGAGCCGCTGCGCGAGGCTCGCCTCGTCGAGCAGCACCGGGGCGACCGGGGCCGTGGCGGGGAGCCCCCGGAGTGCGGCGACCTGCTCCGTGATCTGGCGGGTGAGCTCGGCGAGT
>JAPVSP010000337.1:0-2372 GCA_047519685.1 Chloroflexota bacterium | reverse complement strand
GGCTCTCGCTGGGGTCGATGGGCTGGGTGCTGTCTCGCGGCCGCCCTGGCTGGGCGCCGTCCGGTCGGACGCCGGCAGGGTAGCACCGCGTGCGGCCGTTCCGCAAACGACCACGCTCGTCCAGCGCCTGCGAAGCACCTCGGCGGTGAGCGTCATGACGAGCTTCTCCTGCCCGCGGTCGCCGGCCCGCCGGTCTCGGGCGGTGCTCATCGCGCCGGCCCGGCGCGTTCGGCGGCCACGGCGTCGTCGCCCGGCGGCCTCGCCCCAAAGGGCCGACGCGATGCCAGGAGTCCGCTGGGCCGGTACCGACCGAGCACGGGGACGACGAGGCCGCGCAGCTCGAGCAGCGTGAGCGCCCCGAGCACCGAGGCGACCGGCAGCCCGGTCGCCAGCGACAGCTCGTCGAGCGTCCCGCGGCCCGTCGCGACGAGCTCGGCGATCCGGCCTTCCGTCTCGCGGAGCTCCGGCAGTGGATCGTTCGTCGGCGACGCGTCCCCCGGGGTCAGCTCGAGGTCCTCGAGCAGCTCCGGGATACCGGCGACGATCCGCGCCAGGCCCGCGTGGTCGCGCAGGAAACGTAGGCACCCGACGGCCGCCGCCGCATCGAGTGGACCCGGCACCAGGAAGCACTCGCGACCCTGCTCCAGGGCCCAGGCCGCGGTGATGAGCGCTCCGCTCCCTGGCGCGGCCTCGACGACGACCGTCGCCCGGCACAGTCCGCTGATGATCCGATTTCGGCGCGGGAAGGTGCCGCGGCCCGGGGCGACCGTCGGCGCGAACTCGGAGACGACGGCGCCTCCCGATCCGATGATCCGCTCTGCCAGCCCGCGATGGGCGATCGGCGTCAGGTGCCGGTGCCCGGCGCCCAGGACGGCCACCGTCCGCCCCGACTCGGCGAGGGCCGCCTCGTGCGCTGCGCCGTCGATGCCGATGGCGAGCCCCGAGACGACCCCCGCGCCCGCCCGCGCCAGTGCACCGGCGATGCGGGCGGCCACCCGGCGACCGCCGTCGGTCGGGCGTCGCGTGCCGACGACCGCGACCGACCCGGACCCCTCGAGAGATGACGCATCGCCTCGGATGAACAGCACCGGCGGAGCGAGCTCGATCCCACGAAGAGCGGCCGGGTAGCCATCGTCCTCGAGGGTCAGCGCGACGAGCTGCAGGCGCTCGACGTCGTCGAGGACCCGGCCCGGCGATCGCGCGACGGCCGCGAGCCCGTCCACGAGCCGGTCGTCCAGCCGCAGCGTGGCCGAGGCGCCGGCGGGCTCCGGGTCGAGCGGCAGGGCCCGGAGCCGGGGGGACCCAGGCTCGGCGGCCGCCGTCAGGACCGCACCCGCGGATCCGAAGCGACGAACGAGGGAACCGAAGCCGGCCGGGCCGATCCCGTCGACCGAGGCCAGCAGGATCCAGGCGCTTCGCTCCGCGATTCGCCCGGCGGTCGCGGAGCCGTCGACCGCCCGGCCCGGCGCACCGCTCCCGGTCGCAGTCAGCGCGCCGCCGAAGGTGGTCGCCGTGGCCTCGCCGGGGCCGAAGGCCAGCGGGCCGAGCGGCCCCGAGCGACCGACGCCGAGCACGCCTACACCGCGACCGCGCGCGGCGGTCGGAGCGACACCCGGTAGGCGGCCGCCTCGTCGAGGTGCCGGATCGCGACCCGCTGCTCGACCGCCAGATCGGCGATGGTGCGGGCGACGCGAAGGAGCCGCTCCGTCCCGCGGGCGGAGTGGCCGTCGAGCTCGGCCAGCTCCACGGCATGTCGCCGACACGCATCGTCGAGGTCGCACACCGCCCGCAGCCGTCGCCCCGCGAGCCGACCGTTGAGGGTCCCCTGGCGCTCCATCTGACGGCCTCGTGCATCGGCGATGCGTCGCGCGACCGTGGCCGACGACTCTGGCTCGGCACGGCCGAGCACCTCGAGCGGCGGCACCCGGGGCATCTCGACCCGCAGGTCGATGCGGTCCCGGAGCGGCCCCGAGATCCGCCCCCCGTAACGCTCCGCGGTCCCGTGTGGACAGCGGCATCCGCCATCCGGGTCACCGGCGCGACCGCAGGGGCATGGGTTCATCGCCGCGATCAGCTGGAACCGGGCCGGGAACGTGGTCGCGCGACCGACCCGGGCGACGGCGATCCGTCCTTCCTCCAGTGGCTCCCGAAGGGCATCCAGCACATCGCGACCGAACTCCGGCAGCTCGTCGAGGAACAGGACGCCCCCGTCGGCGAGCGTGACCTCGCCCGGCGACAGCCGCGGCCCGCCGCCGACCATCGCCGCGTACGAGATCGTGTGGTGCGGCGAACGGAAGGGCCGACGACGCACGAGCCCGCGGGGCCGACGCCCGGCGACCGACTCGACGACGGTCGCCGCCAGGGCCTCGTCG
>JAPVSP010000336.1:0-22543 GCA_047519685.1 Chloroflexota bacterium | reverse complement strand
TGACGGGCGGCCATGTAGTTCGCGAGCACGACGATCATGAAGATCTTCGCCAGCTCGCTGAACTGGAATGCGAGCGGGCCGATGGAGATCCAGCGCGAGGAGCCGCCGACACCGGCGCCGATGGCGAGGGTCAGCACGAGGAGCCCCAGGTTCAGGAAGTAGAGCGGCCAGGCGAAGGTGCGCAGCCAGCGGTAGTCGAACGCGGTGGCCCCGATGAACGCCACGATGGCGATGCCGGCCCAGAGCAGGCCGCGCACGAACGTCGAGCCAGACTCCAGCGCCGACGTTCCTCCCTCGACGCTGTTCGTGTAGGCCATCGCAAGGCCGATGGATGCGAGGAGCGCCGTATAGACGGTCAGCTGCAGGTCATACAGCCGCCAGACGGCGCCGACAGACCGCTGCGCCCAGTCGGTGACGCGGGCCGGCTCGGCCCGAAGGACTCCCATCACCCGGCTCCCGGGGCGATGGCGGCTGCTGGGCTGGGAACGACGTCGCTCATCAGTCGCCGTAGAAGTTGCCGCGCTCCAGGAGCTGCGGCATGCGGAAGTCCTGGGTGATCCCGAAATGGAGCTGGAGGTAGTACTTGGCGATCTCCGTCGCCGCGTTCCCCTTCGTCCGCGAGTCGTAGGCGAAGGCCAGGACGGCGAGCTGGCTGTCCGTGCCGTCGATCGCCTTCATCCCGGTCGGATCGTTCGCCTGCTTCCATGGGTTCCCGGGGACGAAGCCAACGAACCACGAGTGGAACGGCAGTCGTCCCTGGGCGTCGCGAAGGCCGAACTCGGCGGTGCCGGTCTTGGCGGCGATGACGATCGGGAGGTCGACAAGGTTGTACGTGTGACGGACCAGGAGGACGTTCCTCGCCGCCTCACGGATGGTCTTGAGGACCGATGGGTCGACGTCGAGCTGGCGGATCAGCTTCGGTTGGAAGTCCCGGACGACCTGGCCGTCGGGTCCGATGATCCGACGGACGACCTGCGGCTGGTACAGCTTCCCGCCGTTGGCGAGAGCGGAGAAGGCATCGATCAGCTGGATGGGGGTCACGACGTCGTAGCCCTGCCCGATCCCGGCCTGATAGACCTCTCCCGGATAGATCGGCTGCCCCAGGGTGTCCATCTTCCACTGGTTGTCGGGGACGATGCCGGGGACCTCGCCCGGCAGGTCGATGCCCGTCAGCTGACCGAACCCGTACTGCCGCGCCCAGTAGGCGAGTCGATCGGCCCCGAGCATCCCGGCGACCTGGTAGAAGAACGTATCGCTCGAGTGCGCGAAGCCGCAGTAGATGTCGCACATGCCGAAGCCTCGTCCGTTCCAGTCGACGAACTTCGTCGTGCCGATCGTCAGGTAGGGCTTCGTCAGCAGCTGCGTGTGCGGACCGATCTTCTTGTCGGCGAGGCCGCCTGTGCCGGTCACCAGCTTGTAGGTGGAGCCGGGTGGGTAATGCGCATTGATGGCGTGATCGAGGAGCGGCTTGTTCGGGTCGCTCAGCAGCGCCTGGTAGTCCTTGTTGCTGATCCCGGTCGCGAACAGATTGTTGTCGTAGGTCGGGAGGCTGACGAGCGCCAGGATCTCGCCAGTCTGCGGGTTCATCACGATCACGACGCCCCGTTTCATCCCGGCGATGCCCATGGCCCACTTCAGGGCCTGCTCCGCGTACGCCTGTTCCTTGACGTCGATGCTCAGCTCGAGGGAGTCGCCGGGGATGGCCGCCTGGGTCGTCTGGAGGACCTGCAGCTTCTCCCCCTGCGCGTTGCGCTCGACCTCCTCCTGGCCGTACGTCCCGCGCAGGAACGACTCGTAGACCGCCTCGACCCCGGCCTTCCCGATCAGGTCGTCGGCGAGGTAGCCATGATCCTTGAGCGATGCCAGCTCCTTGGCGTCGATCGGCCCTGTGTAGCCGAGGATCTGAGAGACCAGCGGTCCTTCGGGGTACGACCGACGGGCCTCGACGACGACCTCGACGCCAGGCAGCTGGTCGTGGCTTTCGGAGAGCACGCGCGCCGTCGCTTCGGGCACGTCCTGGGCGATGCGAACAGGGTCGAAGCGCGACCCGGGGCTCGCATCGAGCGCGGCCTTGATGTCCCCGACGTCCATGCTGAGGAGACCGGCGAGCCGCTGGATCACTCCATCACGCTCGGTCAGCGGCAGGTCGGAGGGCCTGATCTTCACCGAGAAGCTCGGCACGTTGGCGACGAGGACGGTACCGTTCCGGTCGTAGATGAGGCCCCTCGATGAGGGGATCGCCTGGGTGACCCTGCTGTTCTGCGCGGAGAGCGTCGCGAATTGCTCGCCCTGGAGCAGCTGGAGCTGGGCGAGCCGAGCCGTGAGAGTCCCCACGCCGAGCACGACCGCGACGCCGAAAGCGACGAAGCGAAGGATCCGGCGGTCGCTAGCGGGATGCTCCCCGGCAAGAACGCTCACCAGTCCACTCGTTCCTGCTCAAGGCGGCGGACCTTGAGCGCCACCGCCAACGGCCCGATGAGGGCCGCCAGGATCGTGTCATACAGGGCTCCCGGCAGCAGGACGCCGGCCGGATCGCTCAACCCGAGCGGAGTGGCGAGGGCACTGTTGAGGATCGCGACGAGCATGGAATACACGAAGCTCAGGATGAAGACAGCGGCGACTGGTGCGAGATAGCGGACCTGCACCAGGAGACGACCGAGCACGACCCCGACCCCTGCGCAAACCAAGAGCGCGAACGCGGACGAGCCGAGCGGCCGAGGAGCGAGGAAGTCGAGAGCGAGCCCACCGACGAAGGCCCCCGTGATCCCGCTGTCGAGACCGATCGCCGCTGCGAGGACGACGACGTAGATGAGGACGAGATGCGGATGGCCCCCGGCGACGGTGAGGTACGGCCAGAGCGTCAGATCCAGGATCGCCGCCATCACCGCCCCGACCGCTGCGAATGTCAGGGTCATGGCGGACGAACCTCGGCTTGAGGGCCAGGGTCGCGCGCCTGGTAACAGGAACACGCGCCGACCAGAGCGGGGAAGCGACGTCGCCACGGAGTATACCGAGGGTCGCCAGAGCGCGACAACGGCGCCTTCGGCCCAGGAGAGGGGGCCGTTCGGGTGGTCCTTCCGGTGGCTGGGCCCCGGTAGCGGCCAGCGGAACACGCGGCGCGCATGGCGAGGGGCCTGATCGAGCGATCCTGGGCCGGAGGGATGGAGCCGCGTATGGGCGTGGCCCGACGCGCTTCCAGAGCGCAGCAATGCAGATTCCGACGCGCCTGCCCGAGCGGTCGCTCGGTCGCCCGGTCGTGCGTCTGGGCCATGCGACTGCGTGTTTCACGTGCAACGGCAGGCCAAAGTCCCGGTCGAGCGCCGCGGAACGGCGAGCGAAGGCAGCGCCATCATCATGGGGACCGCCGAGAGGCCAGCCTGAGATGTGGTCATCACGGTCTCCCGGCGAGATCGTCACAGGCCGCCGGGAGGGTCCGATGCTAGAATTCGTATTTGTGATCCCGTTCCGACAGGGCCGCTGAGTGGGCCAGATCATCGCCTGCGCCAACCAGAAGGGCGGGGTCGGCAAGACCACGACAGTGGTCAGCCTGGGGGCGTTCCTTGCACTCGCCGGTGATCGCGTCCTCGTCATCGATCTGGACCCGCAGGGGAACGCGACCAGCGGCCTCGGGATCGATCGAGGCGCACTCGATCGATCCGTCTACGACGCGGTCGTGGACTCGGCGGATCTCGAGGATCTCGTGATCGAGACTCCCGTCGCCGGCCTGCGGTTGATCCCGTCGGCCATCGCCCTCGCCGGAGCCGAGGTCGAGCTCGCCTCGGTCGAGCAACGCGAGCGGCGTCTCGCCCGTGCGGTCAAGTCGATCGCCGGCCAGTACGACTACATCTTCGTCGACTGCCCGCCGTCACTCGGCCTGCTGACGGTCAATGCCCTGACGGCGGCCGATGCCGTCCTGATCCCGATCCAGTGCGAGTATTACGCGCTCGAGGGCCTCACCCAGCTGATCGCCACCGTCAACCTCGTTCGCGACCACCTCAACCCCGATCTCGCGGTGAAGGGCGTGGTCCTGACGATGTTCGACCCGCGGACGAACCTGTCAGCGCAGGTCGCGGCCGAGGTTCGTGCGCACCTTGGCGACTCCGTCTTCGCGACGGTCGTGCCTCGCAACGTCCGGCTTTCTGAGGCGCCGAGCTACGGCCTGCCCGTCGCCCTGTACAGCCCGGCATCCAAGGGCGCGGACGCCTATCGAGCCCTGGCAGCAGAGCTTCGGGCTCGCGATTCTCGGCCTGCCCGTCGCACCGAACCTGAGGCGCCCGGTTCGGCCGAGGGACCTTCGAGCGCCTCCCTCCGAGCATCAGCTCGATACGACAGCTATGCGATGGTGAAGTGATGACGAGCCGTCCAGAGCGTTCCACCGGCCTGGGTCGCGGTCTCGCGTCCCTGATCCCGCAACGCCCCACTCCGGTGGCGGCGCCGAGTGAGATCCCGATCGCGCGGATCAAGCGCAACCCGTACCAGCCCCGCAAGCGGTTCGATCAGGCGGAGCTCGAGCAGCTCGCCGCGAGCATCCGGGACCACGGGGTGATCCAGCCGGTGCTCGTCACCGAGACCCTGGATGGGTATCAGCTCGTGGCGGGTGAACGACGGGTCCGTGCTGCCGAGCTCGCCGGACTCGAGCGGATCCCCGCCGTCGTCCGGCAGATCGCGGCCCGCGATCAGCTCGAGCTCGCGCTCGTGGAGAATCTTCAGCGCGAAGACCTCGACCCGATCGAGCAGGCCCACGCCTACCAGCAGCTGATCGAGGAGTTCGGCTTCACCCAGGAGCAGCTGGCGACGAGGGTGAGCAAGGCACGGTCCACCGTGGCCAACACGCTCCGGCTGCTCGAGTTGGAGCAAGCGGTCCAGGACGCTGTCGCCGATGGGCTGATCAGCGAGGGTCATGCCCGGGCGCTGGGAGGCCTCGATGCCGCCGGTCAGATGCAGCTGCTCGAAGTCGTGTTGGGGCGCGACCTTTCGGTCCGCCAGACCGAGGAGCTCGTTCGGCGCCTTCGCGACCGCCCCTCCGACCCCCGGACGACGTCGCGGCGCGGCGCGGCCAGGTCCTCCGATCCGGATCTCGAGCGCGTCGAGGACGAGCTCCGTCAGGCGCTCGGCACGAAGGTCAGCCTGGCCCGGACCCGCCGCGGGGGCCGGATCGTCATCGAGTACTACAGCGACGAGGAGCTCGGGCGGTTGTATGAGCGCCTGATCGGAGGAACCGCGTGACGGAGGAAGCGACCCGGACCAGCGAGCGGGGGAACGGCCGAGGCCCGGCCGGACGCCGGTCGATCCGATCCGCGGCCGGCGAGTACACCGCCGCGAGCATCCAGGTCCTCGAGGGGCTCGAAGCCGTGCGACGGCGCCCGGGCATGTACATCGGCTCGACCGATGTCCGCGGCCTCCATCACCTCGTGTGGGAGGTCGTGGACAACTCGATCGACGAGGCGATGGCCGGCCACGCGACGACGATCCTCGTGACCATCGGCGCCGACGCGACCGTCACGGTCCAGGATGACGGCCGAGGCGTCCCGGTCGGTCGCCACTCGACCGGGAAGGACGCACTGGAGGTCGTCCATACGGTCCTGCACGCCGGCGGCAAGTTCGGCGGCGGCGGCTACAAGGTCTCGGGCGGTCTCCACGGCGTCGGTGTCAGCGTGGTCAACGCACTGTCCGAGTGGATGCGCGTCGAGTCCGCTCGCGATGGCTCTGTCTGGGCGCAGGAGTACGCCCGCGGCAAGCCCACCGGACCCGTCGTGAGGGTCGGGGCGCAGAACGGCCGGAAGGGGACGCTGACGCGCTTCCGCGCGGACCCGGAGATGTTCGAGGCCATCGACTACTCCTTCGACACCATCGCTCAGCGGCTGCGCGAGTCCGCCTACCTCACGAAGGGGGTCTGGATCACCTTCACCGACGAGCGGGCGGACCGCGAGCGGTCGTTCTACTTCGAGGGCGGCCTGGTGTCGTTCGTGCGCCACCTCAACAAGAACAAGGAGGTCCTCCACCCTCGGCCGATCTACGTGGAGCGGCGCGACGGCTCGACCACCATCGAGGTAGCGATCCAGTACAACGACTCGTACGCCGAGACGCTCCTCGCGTTCGCCAACAACATCAACACGGTCGACGGCGGGACCCATGTGACCGGTTTCCGGCGCGCCCTGACCCGGTCGCTGAACGACTGGGCGAGACGCGCAAGCGTGCTCAAGGACGCCGATGGGAACCTGTCGGGGGATGACGTCCGCGAAGGCCTCACGGCCGTCATCAGCGTCAAGCTGACCGAGCCCCAGTTCGAGGGCCAGACGAAGGCCAAGCTCGGCAACGCGGAGGTGAGCGGGCAGGTCGAGGCAGCCGTCGCGGATGCCCTCGGTCAGTATCTCGATGAGAACCCGGCCGACGGCCGACGGATCATCGAGAAGTGCCTCACCGCGGCCCGCGCCCGGGAGGCGGCCCGCAAGGCTCGCGACCTCGTCATCCGGAAGGGCGCGCTCGAGGGCCTGTCACTGCCCGGCAAGCTGGCCGACTGTCAGGAGCGTGACCCGGCGCGAGCCGAGCTGTACATCGTCGAGGGCGACTCGGCGGGCGGCTCGGCAAAGCAGGGCCGGGACCGTCGCTTCCAGGCTATCCTCCCGCTCCGGGGCAAGCTGCTCAACGTCGAGAAGGCCCGGCTGGACAAGATCCTCTCGAGCGAGAACGTCAAGCCACTGATCATCGCCCTGGGCGGAGGGATCGGTGAGGGCTTCGACATCGCGAAGCTTCGCTACCACCGGATCATCATCATGACCGACGCCGATGTGGACGGTGCCCACATCCGGACCCTGCTCCTGACCTTCTTCTACCGGCACATGCCGCAGGTCATCGAGGCCGGGTTCCTCTACATCGCGCAGCCTCCGCTGTACCGGATCAGCACCGGCAAGGTGACCCGATATGCCCAGAGCGACGCCGAGCGCGACCGGGTCGTCAAGGAGATGAACGTCAAGAACCTCTCGGTCCAGCGCTTCAAGGGCCTCGGAGAGATGAACGCGGATCAGCTCTGGGAGACGACGATGAACCCGGAGACCCGGACGCTCCTGCGCGCCGAGGTCGAGGATGCCGCCGTCGCCGACGCCATCTTCACGATGCTGATGGGCGAGAAGGTGGCCCCGCGCAAGGACTTCATCAAGACCGAGGCGCGGAAGGTCCGGAACCTTGACATCTGACGACGAGTCGGATCTGCTCCCGCCGGCCACACGGGACCAGCCTGATGCTCCCGGGCGCGTGGACACCGCGGCGGGAGCTGCGGGCGCCGGCGAGGTCGGGCGCGCCCGGGTGGTGGTCGAGGGCCGGCCCCTGCGGTTCGCGCCCCACGACTGCTTCGCCTGCGGCTCGCTCAACGTCGGTGGGCTCCAGCTCGAGCTCCACGTGGAGGGAGCGGTCTGCTGGACCGAGATCGAGCTGCCCCAGCGGTTCGAAGGCTGGGAGGGGATCGCGCATGGCGGCATCGTCTGCACGATCCTCGACGAGGTCATGGCCTGGGCGCTGGTAGGCCAGGACGCCTGGGGGCTCACCGCCCGCCTGGCCGTCGACTTCAAGCGGCCGGTCCGGGTCGGGACGTGGATCCGGGCCGAGGGCCGCCTGGACCGGGCCAGGCGCCGACTGCTGACGACGAGCGCCCGGCTCATCGATCGCGCGACCGGCGAGCTCCTCGCGACCGCCGAGGCCGTCTACGTGGCGGCTCCGCCAGATCGCAAGCGCGAGCTGAAGGCGCGCTACGGGTTCGATGACCGCCAGCCGCTCCTCGCGAGCGGGCTGGAGCCGGCACGATGAGCGTCGCGTCGATGGCCGTCCCCGAGCGCGGTGTCGCCGGCGGGGCGGCAGCGGGGCGCGGGGCGAACGAACGGGCGACGGCGGGGCCCTCGGTGGCCGGCGGACCGTCGGCACGGCATGGATCCACCACGCCCAGGCCTCCGGCGCGCTCGCGAGCCAGGTCGAGGTCGGAGCGCCCGCGGAGCGGCGCCTCCGAACGGGCCGCCGCCCTGGTGGCCGAGCGCCGCGCTGCAGCGGAGGCGCTCGGGCGACGGGTGGCCGACGAGGTGGCCGATCCGGCTGGGCTGGCGGTCTCGTTGCGTGAGGGGCTCGCATTGCTCGCCGACCCGGACGGCCTCGCGGGGCAGCGGTGGGTGGCGCCCGGCATCGGGGCGCTCCACGGCGTGCGCTGGCCGCTGCTCGCCGCCGTCTCGCGCGGCTTCCGCCGGGCGACCCGTCGCGACCGGGCGACCTCGCTGCTCTTCGTCGCCGACAGACTCTTGCGCGAGCCGACGCTGGAGGAGCGCTGGTTCGCGTTCGGGATCCTCGAGCGCGCGGTCGCGGCGGAGCCGGAGCGAGCCTGGCAGCTGCTCCGCCAGGCTGCGCGCGAGGCCGGTGACTGGATCACCGTCGACTCCCTGGCGCACCCCTACGGTCGGGGGATCCTCGCCGAGCCCTACCGCTGGGCCGAGCTCGAGCTGCTCGTCTACTCGCCCTCGCCCTGGGAGCGCCGGCTGGTCGGATCGACCATCGCGACGCTGCCGTTCGTCGATCGGCGGCTCGGGCGCTCGCCGGAGGTCGCCGGGCGAGCGCTGCCCATCGTCGGCGACCTGATCGGCGACGCCGAGCCGAACGTCCAGAAGGCGCTGGCCTGGGCCCTTCGCTCGCTCGTGCTCGTGGATCCGCCGGCGGTCCTCGCCTTCTGCCAGAGGGAGGCTGCCCAGGCTCGCGCCGGGGGAGACGGCCATCGGGCCTGGGTCCTCCGCGATGCGCTTCCCAAGCTCGACCCCGACGCCGCCGGCCGACTTCGGGCCGAGCTGGCAGGGCTCCGCCGCCGGGCTGGAGCCCCATCGACCTCCCGGGCCTCCGCCGCCGCGGCCGCGTTCACGGGCCCCGGGCGCCTGCTCGATCCGACGACCCGTCCTGAAGCCGCCGCCGTGACCGGCGCCCACGAAGGAGGCGCGTAGACCGTGACCGACGACCTCGGCGCGATCCGAACGGTCCGCATCGAGGACGAGATGCGGGTCAGCTACCTCGACTACGCGATGAGCGTGATCGTCGCCCGCGCCCTGCCCGACGTCAGGGACGGGCTGAAGCCGGTCCACCGCCGGATCCTCTACACGATGGGCGAGATGGGGCTCTCGGCGACGAGCTCCTTTCGCAAGTGCGCCGCGATCGTCGGCGAGGTCATGGGCAAGTTCCACCCGCACGGCGACGTCGCCCTGTACGACGCGCTCGTCCGGCTCGCCCAGGACTTCTCGATGCGCTACCCGCTCGTCGATGGCCAGGGCAACTTCGGATCCGTCGACGGCGATGCCGCGGCAGCCATGCGCTACACGGAGGCTCGCCTCACGGCGATCGCCGCCGAGATGCTGGCGGACATCGACAAGGACACCGTCGACTTCGTCGAGAACTACGACGGCACCCACCGGGAGCCCTCGGTCCTGCCGGCCAAGCTGCCGAACCTGCTGGTCAACGGCAGCTCGGGGATCGCGGTCGGGATGGCGACGAACATCCCGCCCCACCACCTCGGGGAGATCGTCGACGCCACGATCGCCCTCATCGACGATCCCGAGCTGACCTCCGACGGCCTCTGCGAGTTCGTGCGCGGCCCCGACTTCCCGACCGGCGCCACGATCTACCGCTACGAGACCCGTCGGAACTCGCTGACGGGCGAGAACGAGACCGTCGACGCGATCCGCGAGATGTACGCCCACGGTCGCGGCCGGGTGGTCATGCGCGCCCAGGTCGCGTTCGAGGAGACCCGCCACGATCGCGTGGCGATCATCGTCAGCGAGCTTCCCTACCAGGTGAACAAGGCGGCGCTGCTCGAGAAGATCGCCGACCTGGTCAAGGAGAAGCGGGTCGACGGCATCGCCGACCTGCGTGACGAGTCGGATCGCGACGGGATGCGGATCTACATCGAGGTCAAGCGCGACTTCAACCCGCACAAGGTGCTGAACAACCTGTTCAAGCACACCCCGATGCAGCTCGCGTTCAACATGAACATGCTGGCCCTCGTCGACGGCCAGCCCCAGACGCTGCCGCTCAAGGCCGCCCTCCAGCACTACATCGACTACCGCCGCGAGGTCGTCCGCCGCCGCACCGAGTTCGACCTGGAGAAGGCACGGGCGCGAGCCCACATCCTCGAGGGCCTCAAGATCGCCCTCGACAACCTGGACGCGGTCATCAAGACCATCCGCGAGTCGGCCGACGTCGAGGCCGCGCGGTCCAACCTGATGTCCGGCTTCGGCCTGTCCGAGCTGCAGGCGCAGGCGATCCTCGACATGCGTCTCGCGCGACTCGCGGCCCTGGAGCGCCAGAAGATCGAGGACGAGTACCTGGCGATCATCCAGCTCATCGCCGAGCTCGAGGACATCCTCGCGAACCCCGCCCGGGTGCTCCAGATCATCAAGGACGAGCTGCTCGAGCTGAAGCGCAAGTACGCCGGCGAGCGCCGGACGCGGGTCGAGGACAGCGCCAGCCGCGAGATGACCGACGAGGACCTCATCGCCGACGAGGACGTCGTGGTGACGATCTCCGGCCGCGGCTACGTCAAGCGACAGCCGGTGGCGACCTACCGCCGTCAGCACCGGGGCGGGAAGGGGATCATCGGGCACGTCACGCGCGAGGAGGATGCCGTCGAGCACCTGCTCGTCGCGAACACCCATGACTGGGCGCTCTTCTTCACCAACCGCGGCCGGGTGTTCAGCGCCAAGGTCCACCAGGTGCCCGACGCGAGCCGCCAGGCGAAGGGCATCCCGATCATCAACCTGCCGGGCGTGCAGGTCGAGGCGGGCGAGATCCCGATGGCGACCATCACCCTGCCGGACTTCAAGGCCGGCTCGTACCTCGTCCTGGCCACCCGGCGGGGGATCATCAAGAAGACCCCACTCGAGCAGTTCGAGAAGGTCCGCTCGTCGGGCATCCGGGCGATCACGATCAACCCAGACGACGAGCTCGCCTGGGTGGACGTGTCGACCGGTCGCGACGACATCATCATCGCCACGAGCCAGGGCAAGGTCGCCCGCTTCCACGAATCCGACGTGCGCCCGATGGGACGCGATGCGGCGGGGGTCATCGGCATCCGGCTCGCGCGCCAGGGCGACTACGTCGTGGGGATGAGCGTCGTCCAGCCGGACGCCTACCTGCTCGTTCTCACCGAGACCGGCTACGGCAAGCGGGTCGCGCTCCGTGAGTTCCGGGCGATGCACCGCGGCTCCCAGGGCGTCCGCCTCATCTCGCTCGAGGGACGCAAGACGGGCAGCGTCGCCGCGGTCGAGCAGGTCACCGAGGCCGACGAGGAGCTGCTGCTGATCTCGGCCGGCGGCCAGGTCGTCCGGACCGACGTTCGAACCATCAACCGTCAGCGGCCCGAGGCGCGCGGGGTCATCACGATGCGCCTGAACGAGGGCGATCGGGTGGTCGGCATCGCGGCCTTCCGGTCCGGGTTGGCGGAGCAGGCGGGCATCGGCGACAATGACGGCCCTGCCGGGACCGGACCGACATCGGGCGGGACCGATCCCGAGTGACGCCGGGCGACGCCGAGGAGGTCGCGGCCGTGTACGCGGATCAGTTCGAGATCTATCACGGCAACGCGAATCCCGACCTTGCCCGGAAGATCTGCCGCTACCTCGGCAGCGAGCCGGGCCGCCTCGAGGTCTTCCAGTTCGCGAACGAGAACATCTTCGTCAAGATCCTGGACAACGTCCGGGAGAAGGACGTGTTCCTCGTCCAGCCGACCTGTCGGCCGGTCAACCAGTCGATCATGGAGCTGCTGATCATGATCGACGCCTTCAAGCGGGCGAGCGCGGGCCGGATCACAGCGGTCATGCCGTTCTACGCCTACGGCCGATCCGACAAGAAGGACCAGCCGCGGGTGCCGATCACGGCCCGCCTGGTCGCCGACATGATCACCGTGGCCGGGGCGGACAGGGTCCTGACCATGGACCTCCACCAGGGCCAGATCCAGGGCTTCTTCAACATCCCGGTCGACGAGCTGACCGCGGTCCACCTGCTCTCGAACTACTTCCGGCACAAGCACCTCGAGGACGCGGTCGTGGTCACCGACCTCGGGTTCGCCAAGCGCGCCCGGGCGTTCGCCGAGCTCCTCGACGCGCCGCTGGCGATCATCGAGAAGCGCCGGATCGGCAACCTCGACCGGGCCGAGCTGCTCAATGTCATCGGCGAGGTGCGGGGGAAGCGGGCGATCATCGTCGACGACGAGATCGACACGGGCGGCACGCTGCTCGAGGTCGTCCGGGCCCTGGAGCGCGAGGGCGTCACGGAGATGTACGCCTGCGCCACGCACGGCGTCCTGTCCGACCCGGCGATCGATCGGATCCGCGACTCCGCGCTCCTCGAGGTCGTGCTGACGGACTCGATCCCGCTCCCGCCGGCGAAGCGGCTCCGCAAGATCACGACGCTGACCGTCGCCCCGCTCATCGGGGAGGCGATCAAGCGCATCCATCGCGGCGAGTCGGTCGGGGCGCTCTTCTCGAGCGACCTGCCCCTCGTGCAGGAGATGACGTTCTGGGGCGAAGGCATCGAGAAGACGCTCGATACCCGACGCGAGCCGCACGAGCTCGGACCCGCGGGCGGGGAGCCGGGTGGCCCAGACGCAGGATCCTCATCGGCCGAGCTGGCGTCGGCCCACCAGGCAGGAGAGCGATGACCCTTCAACTGCACCGTCCCGATGGCCGGGGCGGCCTCGAGCCGCGGACGGTGACCGAGACGAACTGGCGCCGACAGCTCCGCTCGCCCCGCTGGGGCGCCTCGCTCAGGGGCGGCCAGCTCCCCCGGCTCGCGAATCCCGAGATGAACCCCACGCGGACGGGGGTCTCGATCGCATTCTGGGTCGCCCTGGCGGCGCTCACGTTCGTCCTGGTCGTCGCCGGCTACGGCTCCGGGTTCTGGCACTAGGAGCGACGGCCTTCGTCGGCCCTGGGCCGGATCGGCCCGGACGCTCCTGACGGTCCGCCGACCCCGCTCGCCTATACTTCGGGTCCATGCTCGGCTTCCTGAACCGGTTCGTCGACTCCAACGAGCGCGAACTGAAACGCATCCAGCCCTTCGTCGATCAGGCGAACGAGCTCGAACCGGAGTTCGAGTCGCTCTCGGACGACGAGATCCGCGCGCGAGTGGCGGAGGTCCGCGACGAGCTCCGCGAGACCGTGGTCGAGGAGGAGCCGTCCGACGACGAGCTCCACCACGAGGATCTCGAGCGCCGGCGCGAGCTGGCCAAGGCACGCAAGGAGAAGCACCTCGCCGAGGTGAACAAGGCCCTCGACGAGGTGCTGCCCGAGGTGTTCGCGGCGGCGCGCGAGGCGATGAAGCGCACGCTCGGGATGCGCCACTTCGACGTCCAGCTCGTCGGCGGCGTCGTGCTGCACCAGGGCAAGATCGCCGAGATGAAGACCGGCGAGGGCAAGACCCTCGTCGCCCCGCTCGCCGCCATCCTCAACTCGCTGACGGGCTGGGGCGCCCACATCGTCACCGTCAACGACTACCTCGCCCGGCGCGACGCGCAGTGGATGGGCCCCATCTACCACTTCGTCGGCGTCTCGGTCGGGATCATCACCCACGACACGTCGTACGTCTTCGAGCCGGGCTACCCGACCACCGACGAGCGGCTCGTGAACCTCCGCCCGTGCACCCGGCAGGAGGCCTACGCCGCGGACGTGACCTACGGCACCAACAACGAGTTCGGGTTCGACTACCTGCGCGACAACATGGTCGTCGAGCTCGAGCAGCGGGTGCAGCGAGGCCACTTCTTCGGCATCGTCGACGAGGTCGACAACATCCTCATCGACGAGGCGCGCACCCCGCTGATCATCAGCGGCCAGGCCGAGGAGTCGGCCGACCTGTACTACACGTTCGCCCGCCTGGTGCCCCGGCTCGCGGCACGCGCCGAGGGGGCCGAGGAGGGCGGCGACTACTTCGTCGACCTCAAGGACAAGGCGGTCAGCCCGACCGAGGTCGGCATCTCGAAGATGGAGGGCTGGCTCAGCGTCCCGAACATGTACGACGCCGACCCCCGCCTCGCCCGCCACTTCGAGCAGGCGCTCCGGGCGCACGCCCTGTTCAAGCGCGACCGGGACTACATCGTCGAGAACGGCGAGATCATCATCGTCGACGAGTTCACGGGCCGGAAGATGCCCGGGCGCCGCTGGTCCGAGGGCCTGCACCAGGCGATCGAGGCGAAGGAGGGGCTGCGCGTCCAGCGGGAGTCCGTGACGCTCGCGACGATCACGTTCCAGAACTACTTCCGGCTCTACGAGAAGCTGGCCGGCATGACCGGCACGGCGATGACCGAGGCGGAGGAGTTCCACAAGATCTACGACCTCGAGGTCGTCGCGATCCCGACCCACCGGCCGATGGTCCGCGAGGACGAGGCGGATCTCGTCTACAAGAGCGAGAAGGGCAAGTTCACCGCGCTGATCGACGAGATCGGCGAGATGACCGAGCAGGGCCGGCCGGTCCTCGTCGGCACCGTGTCGGTCGAGAAGTCCGAGCTGCTCGCCGAGATGCTCAAGCGGCGCGGCATCCGGCACGAGGTCCTCAACGCCAAGTTCCACGAGAAGGAGGCCGGGATCGTCGCCCAGGCGGGCCGGACGGCCGCGGTCACGATCGCGACGAACATGGCCGGTCGCGGGACCGACATCCTGCTCGGCGGCAACCCGGCCGGCCTCGCGTCCGACATCCTCCATCGGCGCGGGCTCAATCCGGCCGAGGTGGACAAGGCGACCTATGACGAGGCGTTGCGCGAGGCGAAGGCGATCTGCGACGAGGACCACGCACGGGTCGTCGATGCGGGTGGTCTCCACATCATCGGCACCGAGCGGCACGACAGCCGACGGATCGACAACCAGCTTCGCGGCCGCGCCGGCCGCCAGGGTGACCCCGGCTCGTCGCGCTTCTACCTGTCGCTCGAGGACGACTTGATGAAGCGCTTCGCGTCCGACCGGGTGGCCGGGCTGATGGAGCGCCTGGGGCTCGACGATGAGACGGCCATCGAGTCGCGGATGGTGAGCCGGACGATCGAGAGCGCACAGAGCCGGGTCGAGGGCTTCAACTTCGACATCCGCAAGCGGGTCGTCGAGTTCGACGACGTCATCAACAAGCAGCGCGAGACGATCTACGCGGAGCGCGACAAGGTCCTCCGCAACGAGGATCTGACGGACACCGTCCGCTCCTTCCTCGACGGCGAGATCGATGCGCTCATCGACCAGTACCTGGCCGGCGAGGTCGTCGACGATTGGAACGTGGCCGGCCTGTCGAACGCGCTGCGCGCGATGGGCCTCGACGAGGCGACGAGCGAGGACGAGCTCTGGGATGTCGGGACCCGCGACGCCATCGCGGCCCACCTCCGGGAGGCGGCCGACACGCGGCTCGAGGCGCGCGGGCAGGAGGTCGGCGCGGAGGCGTGGTCGCTCGTGGAGCGGCTCGTCCTGCTCCGGACGATCGACTCGCTGTGGGTCGAGCACCTGACCGAGCTGGACGACATGCGGCGCGGCATCGGCCTTCGCGGCTACGCCCAGCAGGACCCGCTGAACGAGTTCAAGCGCGAGGCGTACGGCCTGTACGAGGAGCTGAGCGGCCTCATCCGTCACGGCGTCGCCAGCACGATCTTCCGCGTCACGGTCACCCGCCAGACCGAGCCCGCCGATCAGCCGGTGCCGCTGCCCGGGCCGGGCCAGCCGGCACGTCCGGCTGCGACGACGACCGATGCGGGTGGTGGCATCCCCGCGGCCCGACCGGCCGGCAAGCTCGCGAGCGGGCCGATCGCCAGCGGGCTGCCGGGGGCCGCGACGGCTCGGCAGATGCAGGCGCAGCTGGGCGAGCGCGCCGCCGGGAGCCCCGCTCCGGCGGGCGGCGTCCGCCCCGGCTACACGCCGGGCGGCCAGCGCATCGGCCGGAACGACCCCTGCTGGTGCGGCTCCGGGCAGAAGTACAAGAAGTGCCACGGGCGGTGAGCCCGGGCATCGAGCGTCCCCCCAACCACCTTCGCGACCTGGCCGCCATCGGGCTGACCGCCGGCCTCGGCGTCCTGATCCTCGCCGCATACACGACGTATCGGATCTGGGACCAGGCGGCCCGCGACGAGGTCAATCGCTCCGGGGCGATCGTCGTCCTCGGCGCGGCCCAGTACGATGGCCGGCCCTCCCCGGTCTTCCAGGCCCGTCTCGAGCACGCCATCGCGCTCTTCGAGGCGGGCTGGGCGCCGTATCTCGTGATGACCGGTGGCAAGCAGGTCGGTGACCGCGTGACCGAGGCCGAGACGGGCCGACGCTATGCGCTCGCCCACGGCGTTCCCGCGTCGGCCGTCCTCATGGAGGACCGCGGGCGGACGACCTTCGAATCGCTCGAGGCGGTCGCCCGGATCCTCCAGGGCCGCGGTCTTCACGATGCCATCTTCGTGTCAGACCCGACCCACATGCTGCGGGTCCTCCGGATCGCGCGCGACAAGGGGATCGCCGGTTGGGGCTCGCCGACGCGGACCAGCCCGGTGGACCGCGATGCGACGAGCCGGATCGACGCGACCATCCACGAGCTCGGGGCGCTGGCGCTGTACTTCGTCACCGGGCAGGGCGCCGCGGTCGAGACGCCGGCCGGGAGCGCCTCGACCGGGAGCGGAGGGGCGGGCGGCACCGCGGTCCGATTTCCCCCCTTGGCGGTAGGTGTTGCGGAATCTATACTTCGGCTGTTCCCGCTCCGGGTCGATCCCAGCTGACCCGAGCGAAGGGTACCCGGCGTCCCGTGCCCGCCCTGCCGCCGCTACAGAGAGGGAATCGTGAAGCAGGCCGAGGAAGCGTCGTTCGTCGATCTCATCGCCTGCGAGCGTGATTGTCGGAATTGCAGCTATGCCGCCGCTCTCGACTGTGACGGCAACTGCGGTGTCTGTCCCCATAACGGGTATTGTCCCTGCGTGAACCCCGTCGTCGCCAGGAGCAAGTCGGCGCTTCGTCTCATCGAGCTGCGCCCCATCCTGCTCCAGGATCTCCGAGGCCGGAACTAGGTGGAGCCCTCCGCCATCCGGGACCTCGTCGATCGCGTCCGGTCGACCTCGGGGCGTCTTTGACCTCGGGGCCAGGGACGCACGCATCGCCGAGCTGGAGGCCAGGACGGCCGAGCCCGGCTTCTGGGACGACCAGCGCACCGCCCAGCGGATCCTTCGCGAGGCCGACAGCCTCCGGACGGAGGTCGGCACGTGGCGAGGGCTGGAGCGTCGGGCCGACGATCTCCTCGCGCTGACCGAGCTCCTCGCCGAGGGCGAGGATCCCGAGCTCACCGCCGAGCTCGAGCGCGACTCGGCCTCGCTCGTCGCGGACTTCGAGCGCGAGCGGACGGCCCTCCTCTTCTCCGGCGAGTACGACCACCGGAGCGCCCTCCTGTCGATCAACGCCGGTGCCGGCGGCACGGAGGCGACCGACTGGGCCGAGATGCTCCTCCGGATGTACCTCCGCTGGGCCGAGCGCCATCGCTTCAGGACCGAGATCGTCGACCAGACCGAGGGCGAGGAGACCGGCCTCCGGAGCGTCACCGTGAACGTCGAGGGTCGAGCGGCGTATGGCTGGCTCCGCGCGGAGCGCGGGGTGCACCGTCTCGTGCGGATCAGCCCGTTCGACTCCCAGAAGCGTCGCCAGACGACGTTCGCGCTCGTCGAGGTGCTGCCGGAGGCCGAGGATGACGTCGAGATCGAGCTCGACTGGGACGAGATCCGGGTGGACACGTTCCGAAGCCAGGGGGCGGGAGGACAGCACGTCAACAAGACCGACTCGGCCGTCCGCCTCACCCATCTGCCGACCGGCATCGTCGCCCAGAGCCAGAACGAGCGCTCGCAGACCCAGAACAAGGAGATGGCCATCCGGGTCCTGAAGGCGCGGCTCCTCGAGCGAGCCCTGGAGGAGAAGGAGGCCGCGCTCCGGAAGCTCAAGGGCGAGCACGTCTCGGCCGGCTGGGGCAACCAGATCCGGAGCTACGTCCTCCATCCCTACCAGATGGTCAAGGACCTGCGGACCGCGGTCGAGACCTCGAATACGACCGCCGTGCTGGACGGCGATCTCGACGTGTTCATGCAGGCCGAGCTCGAGCGCGAGGCGACCGGCGCCCCGGTCGCCTCCGGCGTCGACGGCCAGTGAGCGGCCGCGAGGCCGCGGGGCGCCTGGCCGCGTCGCTTCGGGCGCGGGAGCCGCTCGACCCGCCGGACCTGCGCCCCGCCGTCGCGGCGGACCTGGCGGCCTGCGCGAGAGTCTGGCAGGCGGGCATCTCCGACTACCAGGCGCGGCTCAACCAGCCCACGTTCCAGTCCGACCTCGAGCCTATCCGCCGGCTCTTCGCGCACCTTCTCGAGACCGACCCGGATCGGTTCTGGGTGGCCACGCGCCCCGCGCCCGATGGCCGGCCGGCCCCGGGTGACACCGGCGCGGGCGGGCAGCGCATCGTCGGCTTCGGGTCGGCCAATGCCCGAGGTCGCGTCTGGTTCCTCGCGATGCTCTTCGTGGACCCGGCCGAGCAGGCTCGGGGCCTCGGGCGCGCGCTCCTCGACCGCCTCCTGGCGGACAGCGCCGGGCTCGTGCTGGGCACGGCCACGGATTCGGCCCAGCCCATCTCGAACGCCCTGTATGCGCGGCTCGGCATCGTGCCGCGCGTGCCGGTGCTCAACCTGGTCGGACGCGCCGAGCGATTCGGCATCCTGCCGCCGCTCCCGGGCGGCGTGTCGGCGACCCCGTTCGACGCGGTCGGAGCCGACGAGCTGGCGGCCACGCTCGGCTCGATCGACGACGAGCTCCTGGGCTACCGGCGCTCCGCCGATCACGCATGGCTTCGCGACGACGGGCGCATCGGCTGCGTCTACCGCGACGGGAACGGGGCAGCCATCGGCTACGGGTACACGAGTCGCGTCGGGCGGGTGGGGCCCGTGGCGGCGCTCGCCCAGGAGGACCTCGCCGCGTTCGTCGGACACCTGCTGGGGGTCGTCATACCCGCCGGCGCGCAGAGCCTGTGGGTCCCGGGGTCGGCCGGGGCGGTCGTGAGCGGGCTCCTCCGCGCCGGCTTCCGGCTGGAGCCATTCCCCGCCCTGCTGTGCTGGACGGAGCCGCTCGCCGACCTCGGCCGCTACCTGCCCATCTCGCTCGCGCTCCTCTGAGGATCCGGGGCGCGGACCCGACGCCGGGCGAAGGCACGTCGCGCGCGCCGGGCAGCGCTCGCGACCGGCCGTCCAGTACGGTCCGGTGGGGTCCGATCAGGACCTGTGGCCGTTTGCCGCTCGCCGATGGCGGGTGGTAGCCTCTGGAGGACGTGGCTCCCGAAGCCGTGCCCGCGCTCGGAGTCGCACCGTTCGGAGCCGGCTCCGGCCGCGCTCTCGCACCGCGGAGCCGTACGTGACCGTCACCCTCTCAGGTCCCGCCGCCGCTCGTTCCGTGCGCGATCGCCTGATGGGCCGGCCGGCTGCGCAGGCCGCGGTCGAGCACTCGGTCGTCGTCCTGCACGACGTCACGAAGACATTCCCGAACGGGAAGGTCGCTCTGCGCGACGTCGACCTGACGATCCCCGAGGGGGATTTCGTGTTCCTCGTCGGGCCCTCCGGCGCCGGGAAGTCGACGCTCATCAAGCTCCTCATCCGCGACGAGCTCCCGACGCGAGGCACGGTGGTGCTCGACGGCCATGACCTGACCCGACTCCCGCGTCGGCAGGTCCCGCGGATCCGGCGCAAGATCGGGATCGTCTTCCAGGACTTCAAGCTGCTGCCCACCAAGACCGTCTGGGAGAACGTCGCGTTCGCCCTCGAGGTCACGGGCACGCCGGGCCGCCGGATCCGGCCGTCCGTGGACCGCGTCCTGGCGCTCGTCGGGCTGACCGCCCAGGCCCGCCAGCTGCCGTCACAGCTGTCGGGCGGAGAGCAGCAGCGGACGGCGATCGCCCGTGCGCTCGTCCACGACCCGCGGGTCGTCATCGCCGACGAGCCCACCGGCAACCTCGATCCGCTCATCAGCTGGGAGATCATCCAGCTCCTCCTGCGGATCAACGAGATGGGCGTGACCGTGCTCATGGCGACGCACGACGCCGAGGTGGTCACCGCGCTGCGCAAGCGCGTCGTGGCGCTGGAGGACGGTCGGGTCATCCGTGACGAGGTCGGTGGCGCGTACCACCGCGAGGACTGACCGCCCGCCGTGATCCGCTTCGTCGTCTTCAGCCTCAAGCGGGCCTGGCAGGGCTTCTGGCGGAACGCCGTCATGAGCCTCGCCGCCACCGCGACGATGGTCCTCATGCTCCTGCTGCTGGCAGGCTTCTGGATCATCCAGACCGGGCTGCTGGCCGGCCTCCAGTTCGTCGAGCAGAAGGTCGAGGTCGTCGCCGACCTCAGGGACGACGCCTCCTACCTCGACGTCGCCACGCTTCAGTTGAGGATCCGGGAGCTGCCCGCCGTCCGGGACGTGACGTACGTGTCCAAGGACGATGCACTGGCGCGGTTCCGGGCGACCCTCGAGGCGCAGGGCGAGGAGGACCTGACGAAGTACCTCGACGTGAACCCGCTCCACGCGAGCCTGGAGGTCAAGCTCAAGGACCCGCACGACTTCGGCAACGTGCTCGACACGCTCCGGGGTGAGCCCGAGGTCCTCCAGGTCAAGGACATCGAGAGCCTCGTCAATCGCGTCCTGACGGTGACCAACCTGCTGCGGACGGCCGGGGCGGTCATCCTCGTCGCGATCGGCCTCATCGTGCTGTTCATCATCGTGAACACGATCCGCCTGGCCGTGGTCGCGCGCGCCGAGGAGATCGAGATCATGCGGCTCGTCGGCGCCTCGGATGCGTTCATCCGCTGGCCGTTCGTGTTCGAGGGCGCCCTCGTCGGGCTGCTCGGGGCGGCGATCACGCTCGGACTGCTCGCGCTGGGGGCCGATCCCCTGGGCCGCTTCATGTTCGACTTCTTCCGGGTGCTCCCCCTCCAGCTCGGCTCGCTCAGCCGCGACCTGACCGCCATCGTCATGACCGCGGGTATCGGGCTCGGCGTGCTCGGCTCCTGGGTCTCGGTCCGGACCTACCTGATCCGGTAGGGCTTCCCGTCCGACACGGCACACCGACCCGGCGGCCGGCGTCCCCGGGCGTGCGCCGGGCCGGGCCGTTGTAGGCTGTACCGGCTCCCCTCCGCGCGTCCCGTCACAGGTACCGACCCCGATGCTCCCCTCCGACCCCACCGATCCGCGTCGGTCCGACCCGGGCGCGCCCGACGACTCCGTCGTCGCGCTCTCCCAGGACGTCCCCAGCCTCGCGGACGCGCCAGCCGGCGTCCCCACGGCGCCCGTTCCGACCGGTCGACGCGGCCCGCAGACCGTCACGATCGTGGCGCTCGCGCTGGCGATCGTCGCGGTCCTCGCCGGGTCGGCCCTCTTCCTGTCGGGGTACTCGCTCGGTCGGGAGGCCGCGACGACTCCCGGGACGCCGGTCTCGGAGACGCAGCTGTTCCAGCCGTTCTGGGACACGTACCGGTCCATCACCGAGCGCTACGCGGGCGGCCCGGTCGATCGGCAGAAGGTCGTCGAGGGCGCGATCAAGGGGATGATCGACTCGCTCGGCGACCCGTACTCGCTGTACCTCACCCCGGAGGAGTACCGCCAGAGCCTGGAGGGCATCAACGGCCAGTTCGAGGGCATCGGCGCCGAGATCGGCACCGTGTCGGCGGCCGGACAGACCAAGGACTGCTCGACCCTCGGGCCCGACTGCCGTCTGGTGATCGTCGCGCCCCTCGATGGTTCGCCGGCCCAGCACGCGGGCATCCGGGCGGGCGACATCGTCGCCGCCGTGGATGACAAGACGCTCGACGGCCTGACCGTCGGTGCCGCCCGCGACCGGATCCGGGGGCCCCGCGGGACGCAGGTCAAGCTCTCGATCGTCCGGGGCGGTGCCGCGCTCGACCTGACCATCACGCGCGACGTCATCGAGCAGAAGGAGGTCACCGGCAAGGACCTCGCGAGCGGGGCGGTCGGATACGTCCGGATCAGCGGCTTCTCGAGCGACGCGGCCAGGGACTTCGACAGCCTGCTCCGAGCCGATCTCGCCAAGGGACAGCGCAGGATCGTCCTGGACCTGCGGGGCAACCCCGGCGGGTTCGTTGACGCCGCCCGCGATATCGCGAGCGAGTTCATCGCCAGCGGCCCGATCTTCTGGCAGGAGGACAGTCGCGGGGTCAAGGTCGAGACGGACGCCAAGCCGGGCGGGGCGGCGACGGACCCGTCGGTCCAGGTGGTCGTGCTCGTGGACCACGGCTCGGCCTCCGCCAGCGAGATCGTCGCGGGCGCGCTGCAGGACCGCGGCCGGGCCAAGCTCGTCGGCGAGCAGACGTTCGGCAAGGGCACCGTCCAGCAGTGGAACCAGCTGGAAGGGGACAACGGCGGCTTCCGGCTCACGATCGCCAAGTGGCTGACCCCGAACCAGACCTGGATCCACCAGAAGGGCCTGACGCCAGACGTGAAGGTCCCGGCCCCCGCCGCGGGCACGCCCGGCGACCCGGCCCTCGACAAGGCGCTCGAGCTCCTCGGCGAGC
>JAPVSP010000335.1:0-9969 GCA_047519685.1 Chloroflexota bacterium | reverse complement strand
TTGCGGTCGGTCGCCCGGACCTTCACCAGGGCCAGCTCGTGCTCGACGGTGGGGTCGTTCGTGACGTCCTGGACCTTGAGCACATCGATGAGCCGGTAGAGCTGCTTCGTCGCCTGCTCGACGGCCACGTCGTCGCCGACGAGCGTGATCGTCATCCGGCTGATGTCGGGTCGATCGGTGTGGTTGACGGCGAGCGACTCGATGTTGAAGCTTCGCGCGCGCATCAGGCTCGCGACCCGGTTCAGCACGCCCGGCTTGTTGAGGACGATCGCGACGAGGACGTGACGGTGACGCTCGCCCGTGCCCGGCACGGCGCGCGGTGGCGGGGCGCTGTGGGCCGGACCGTGGGTCGGCGGATCGGTGTGGCTGACGGCGGCCGCGGCCCCGGACGGCGGGGCGCCGGACGGCGGGGCGCCGGAGATCGTGCCCGCGCGTCCCCTGCCCGAGGCCGCCTCGCCCGACGGAGTCCCGTCGGCGCTCATTCGTCCGGCCCCTTCCAGGTCTCGATGAGGTCCGACAGCCCCTTGCCGGCCGGCATCATGGGCAGGACGTTCTGCGTCTCGGCGATCTCGAACCACACCAGGGCCGGGCCGTCCACTGCCTGCGCGGCGCGGATGGCGTCATCGACCTCCCCTGGCGTCGAGGCCCGGAAGGCGGCGATGCCGTAGGCGCCGGCGAGCTTCGCGAAGTCCGGCCCGTACAGGTTCGAGGAGTGGTAGTTGCCCGCGTAGATGATCTCCTGCCACTGGCGGATCATCCCCAGCTTCTTGTTGTCCATCAGGGCGATGCGCACCGGGATGTGGTCCTGGACGAGCGTCGCGAGCTCCTGCAGGGTCATCTGGAAGCCGCCGTCGCCGCACACCGCCCAGGTCTCCTTGTCCGGGCGCCCGAGCGCGGCCCCCATCGCCGCCGGGACGCTGTAGCCCATCGTCCCGAGGCCACCCGAGGAGAGGTGCGAGTTCGGGCGCCGGAAGCCGCAGTAGCGGGCGAGCCACATCTGGTGCTGGCCGACGTCGGCGACGTACGTCGCGTCGTGGTCGGTCAGGGCGCCGAGCCGCTCGATGACGTAGTCGGCCGTCAAGTAGCCCTCGCGCCAGGCCCCGGAGCCGTGCCAGCTGGTGGCCTCGGACTCGCGGCGCCACTCGGCCAGCTCCGCGAGGTACGCGCTCCGCTCCGTCGCGTGGACCGGCCCGAGCATCGGGATCAGGGCACGGAGGACGCGCTTGACGTCGCCGACGATGGGCACCTCGACGGCGACGTTCTTGCCGATCTCCGAGGGGTCGATGTCGACGTGGACGATCCGCGCATACGGCGCGTACGTCCGGACGTTGCCGGTGACCCGGTCGTCGAAGCGCATCCCGAGCGCGATGAGCAGGTCGGCCGACTGGATGGCCCGGTTCACGTGCTTCCAGCCGTGCATGCCCATGTAGCCGTAGCTCAGCGGATGCGTCTCGTCGACCGCGCCGACACCCAGCAGCGTGTGGGTGACCGGGATCCGGGCCGTCTCGGCGAGCTCGAGCAGCTCGGCCTCGGCGCCGGCGATGAGGACGCCGTGCCCGGCGAGGATGACCGGCCGCTTCGCGCGGGCGATCTCGGCGGCCGCGAGCTTCAGCTGGCGAGGGTGGCCATCGAACGTCGGGCGGAAGCCGGGCAGCCCGGCCAGGACCTCCTCCTCCGTCGGGTGCTCTGCGGCCGTCTCCTGCTGGAGGGCGTCCTTGGTGATGTCCACGTGGACCGGGCCGGGCCGTCCGGTCCGGGCGATGTGGAACGCCTCGGCGAGGACGCGCGGCAGGTCGTCCGCGTCGCGGACCAGGTAGTTGTGCTTCGTCATCGGCAGCGTGATGCCGGTGATGTCGATCTCCTGGAAGGCGTCCTTGCCGATGAGCGCGGCGGGCACGTTGCCCGTGATCGCGACCATCGGGATCGAGTCGAGCATCGCCGTCCCGATGCCGGTGACGAGGTTCGTCGCGCCCGGGCCCGAGGTGCCCATGCAGACCCCGACCCTGCCGGTGGCGCGGGCGTAGCCGTCGGCCGCGTGGGCGCCGCCCTGCTCGTGGCGGACGAGGACGTGGCGCAGCTCCGGATAGTCGCCGAGGACGTCGTAGAGGGGGAGGATCACGCCGCCGGGGTAGCCGAAGAACACGTCGATGCCCTGCCGGAGGAGGGCCTCGCAGACGACGTCGGCCCCGATCCGCGTCCGCTTCCGGGGGCGCGCGTCGCGGAGCATGTCGCGCTGGGCCTGCTCGACCGCCGCCGCGTGCACGGTCCCGTCGGCGGGCACGTGGCTGCGCCGGGCGGCGGAGTCCGCCGGCGCCGGGGTCGCCGACCCTGCCGCCTCCCCCTTCGTCATCGTCATCCGTCACGCCCCTTCCAGCTCCTCGCACGCCGCCGGGCCCCCGGCCGGTGCGCCGCACGAAACGAAAGACCCTCGCCCACCCGGCGAGGGTCCCTTCGGTCTTCGGTGGTCCGTCCGCGCTAGCGGCTTCCGTTCCTCCGCGTCCCTCCGTTCTCCCGCCGGGAGCCGGTAATGAGCCCGAGGAGGCTCTCAAGCCCGAGCGCGAGCGACCGAAGGAGGAGGGATACGTCGATGAGGCCGGAGTCCATGGGCATCTGGACACGTCGACCGTCGGAGGTCACGACGATCGCCACGTGGCGGCGGTCCCGATCCGTGGTTCGGCCCAAGCCGGCGACTCCGTAGTGCGCCCCCGGACGATGTCCGAGGTTCGCGCAGTCTAGCAGGCATCCACGGGTAGGCGTCAACCACCCGACTTCGCCCCGGCTCAGGGGCCGCCGCTCTCCGCCCGGCTCACGGGCTGCCGCTCGGCACCCCGCTCAGGGGCTGGCGCTCGACGGCAGCTCCTCGACGCGGTCCACCCCGAGCGACTGCGTGGCCAGCCTCGCGAACTCGTCGGCCGCCTGGTCGCCCGTGAGGCGCCCCGCGATGATGTCCTCCGTCGCGCTGCCGACCGCGTCCTGGATGTACTCGATGCCGACGCGCGGGGTGAACGACCGGCCGATCGCGATGAGCTTCTCCTCGGCGACGAGGTGCGCCTGATCGCGGTACGGAGGGACATCCGAGATGTCGTCGCGCGGCGAGAGGTTGCCGACCGCCGCGAGGTCGGCGGCGAGCGGGGCGCCGGTCGAGAGCCACTGGACGAGCTGCCAGGCCTCGTCCGGGTGCTGGCTCGACCGGGAAACGGTCCAGCCCCACGCCTCCGCCGCCCAGACGAAGGGGTCCCCGCCGGCCTCGGTCGGGAAGGCCCAGGTGGCGACGCGGTCCGCCAGGTCGTCGATCGGCATCCGCCCCTCGGGCCCCCAGTCGAAGGTCCAGCCCCACGTCCCTTGGGTCGTGACCGCCAGATCGCCGTCGGGGAACGTCTTGTACTTCGTCGGCTGCCACGGCTCCGGCTGGAGGAGCGGCGCGACCGGGAGCAGCCGCTCCGCCGTCAGGGTCTGGTAGAACCGGAAGACGTCCGTCAGCCCCGGGCTCCGGACGATCCAGCGCCCGGTCGCCTGGTCGTAGAGCTGGCTCGTCGTCCCCAGCATCAGGTTGACGAACCCCTCGTCGAACGTCCCGCCGCCCCACGAGCGACCGGCCGGGATGAGGATCGGCGGCCGCTGCATCCGGTCGCGGAGCTGGATCATCCGGTCGACCAGCTCCTGCCAGCTGCGCGGCTGGGCGGTCGAGACGCCGTTCGCCTCGAGCACGTCCCTCCGGTAGAAGAGCTGGATGACGGTCGCGCCGCGCGGGACCGCGAAGACACGGCCGTCGGGCCCGGTGGCGCGCTGCCGGAGGATCGGGTAGTAGTGCGCGGCCCAGTCGGGCCAGGCGTCGACCCGCGAGGTGAGGTCGAGGATGAAGCCCTTGTCGGCGAAGTCGGGCACCCAGCCCGTCGGGTACGAGGTGACGTCCGGGCCGGCCCCGGCCCGGTAGCGAGCGGTGAGCTCGACCTTGAACGCCGAGTCGGTGAGATCGAGCGGCTCGAGGCGGACCTTGATCGGATGGCCGGCCGCCGCCGTCTCCGCCTCGAACTGCGGCAGCAGGCTCTCGATGACCTGGGCGCGCTTGGGCTGCCACTCGAGCAGGGTGATCGTGACCGGCGAGGCGGCCGGGGTCGGCGAAGCGGAGGTCCCGCACCCGCTCGCGAGCATGACGACGACGATCGCCACCGTCGCCGAACGGGATCGAGCGCGCACGCCCCACCCTTTCCGTCATGGCCATCCCGGGCCCGGCCGACACGTCCGCGGACCGTTCGCCGGCGTCGCCGGCGGCCCGTACTGTAGCCCCGGTCCGGTCAGCGGACCGGGGCCGCCCGCCATCGCCGCCCCGGGCCGAACGGCCCGGCTCAGGCGGGCCCCGCGCCCCCCGGCTCGGCAGGCGTCAGGAGCTCGGACCGGACGACAGGGCGCCGATCCAGAGCGCGGCCTGACGATCGGCGCGTCCGCCGGCGATGACGAGGTTGCCATGCGCGACCACGGAGGACAGCTCGGTCGCCCCGGACCACGGGCCGTCGGTCAGCGGCCGCCAGGTCAGCCCATCGGTCGAGGCCCAGGCCCGCGCCCCGTCCGAGGCATGGCCGACCGCGACGACCCCCAGCGACGTGGCCGCGACCGCGGTCATCCGCGCGCCGGGCGGACCGAACGGCGGGACCCGGGCCCAGGCGCTCCCGTCCAGGGAGACCCAGACCGCCGGCCCGCGAGCGTCGAAGCCGACGGCGATCAGGCCGGCTGGGGTGGCGGTCACGGCGCTCATCCGGCTCAGCGCCAGTGCGGCGGCGTCCCCGACCCGCGTCCAGCCGAGCCCGTCGCTCGACGTCCAGACGGCCGCCCCGCGGTCGTCGTAGCCGACGGCGACGAAACCGGGCCCGCCCACGGCGAGACCCGTCACGGTGCAGGCCGTGAACGGGGTCGCGTCGACCGTCGGCTCCCACGACACCCCGTCCGAGGACGACCAGATCGGCGCCCCGCTGCCGCTCCGGGGCGAGCCGGCCACGACGATGCGTGCGGGCGAGGCCGCGACGGCCAGGAGACCCGTCGAGCCGGCCAGCTGCGAGCGCGTCCACCGGCGCCCGTCGGTCGACGTCCAGACGGTCGCCCTGGGGTCGCCCTGCTCGTCGATGCTCGACCCGACCGCGACGATGCGCGTCCCCGTCGACGCGACCGCCTCCGGTCGACCACGGGCGAACGCCGCGCTGTCGGGCAGGGCCGACCAGCTCCGCCCGTCGCTCGAGAGCCAGACCCGTCCGCCCGTGGCGCCGGTGCCGACCGCGACCAGGGTCGGATCATCGAGCCCCGGGGCGGGGGCCAGCCCCAGGATCGCGGAGGTCCCGTCGCCCGCCGGGAATCCGTCCCGGGCGGCGAGACGCATCCAGGCCGGGGTCGTCGGGAGCGCCACCTGCCGATCCGTCCGGAGCAGCGCCCCGACCGATACGCCGCCGGCCACGGCGAGGATGACCGCGATGGCCGCGGCCAGCAGGGTCAGGACGCCGGCTCGGCGGCGCCGGCCCGAGGCGGCCGCCCCGACGACCTGGCGGCGCACCCGCTCGCGCGGCATCCCGTACGCGAGACGGCGAAGGGCCCGAGCATCGGCCATCAGCGCACCTGCCGTCGTGCGGCAGGGACCGCAGGAGGCGAGATGCTCGCTCATCTCGGCGGCCTCGGCGCCGGTGAGCTCGAAATCGATCGAGGCGGCGGCCAGCTCGATGCAGCGATCGTGGACGGACATCATCCGACCTCAACGCTGGAGGGCCGGTCCTGGACGGTCAGCCGCTCGCGCAGCCGGACGCGAGCGCGGCAGAGCAGCGTCCGGATGGCTGCCTCGCTGCGACCGAGGCTCGAGCCGATCTCGCGAGCCGAGAAGCCGTTGGCCGACAGGAGCAGCGCGACCCGCGCGTCCGGCGTCAACGCCTCCAGCGCGCCTCGGAGGGCCGCGTCGCGCTCGGAGTCGAGGACCCACTGCTCGGGCGACGCCGCCGGTCGCAGCCCGGTCAGGCGCGGCAGGTAGCGGATGGCGGTCTGGGTGCGTCGTGCGGCACTGATCGACAGGTTGGTGGCCACTCGATAGAGCCAACCGTGGATGTTCGCGGGACGGCGGCCGGCGGCGGACTCGCGGATGAGCCGCAGGAAGGTCTCCTGGAGGATGTCCTCGGCCACCTCCTGGTCGCGGACCACGCCCCTGATGAAGCGGAACAGGTCGAGGTGCTCGCTCTCGTAGACGTCGACGAGGGGCAGGGGATCGGCCGCACCGACGGCGACGGGATGGAGCGGGATGACGGGGGCGAGGTGCGGCTCCTCACCGCAGCCGGCCGCGGACCCGAACCGATCCGACGCGTCGGATGGCTCCGGCATCGCCCGACCCCTCTGGCGGCTCGAGCTCGGCACCTGACGGCCCATAGGCGCGCCGACCTCCCTGCTGGAGCGCGTGCAGCGGGCGGACCGCTGTCCCCCCGGATCCGCTGAGAAGACGCGTCGCCCGCGGCAACGTTACACCCGGATGTATCAGGCAAGTCCGGGTGTCACGAATCCGCTCGATGCGCGTCTTGGTAGCACGCCGCGGAGCGCTTCGGACCGGTCGGGCCGCAGGATGTGGGGGGCGGCCCACCTGGGGGGCCCGTCCCGTCCCGGCGGATGGACCGGGTGGGGCCGCCACGCGCAGGGGGGAGCGGTCCCACCCCTCCTTCCTTCTTCCCTGTCGGCGGGTCGCCCGTCGTCGCTCAGCGCCCCGGCATCCGTCGGTCGCGCCGGTCGCGCGGACCTCGGCGCGATCGCCGCCACGCCAGCCACGTCGCTCCGAGCCAGGCCAGCGTGATCCCCAGCCACAGGCGCCCGCCGGGGTCCGCCGGCCCCGGGAGCACGCCCGTCGGCCGTACCCGGACGAGCGGGAGGCCCTCCGACTTCCTGGCGAGCGCCTCGTCGGTGTCGCGCCATGGGTCGAGCCCGAAGGCGGGCGACACGAGCCCGCAGGCCCTGAGGACGTCCCGGAGGGCGGCGCGGCGCTCCTCCGGATCGGTCACCTCCTCGGCGCTGCCCGAGAACGCACCGGCCGGCAGGCGGACCTCCACCTTCGGGTCCGCCTGGAGGTTGCGGAACCAGTGCGCACGCGGCCCGAAGCCCGCGATGACGTAGACGGCACCGTCGCGGATCGCGTAGGCGAGCGGCGCATCCCGCCACCGGCCGGTCCGGCGGCCGCGCGTCCGGAGGACGAGGAAGTACCCGCCGATCGGGCTGCCCAGGAGCGGCCCGAGCCCTGCTCGCATCGCCGGCACCACGAACCAGCGGTTGGCGAGGCCGAAGCCTCGGTGGAGGGCCGGGAGCGCGCCCTCGACCCGCGGGCCATAGGGCAGCGCGCCGAACGGACTCGATCGGATGGAGGACGGGCCGCCGGGCGCGGCCGTCACCGACTCGGCACCGGCGCCGGTGTGGTGGGACGCGGCGTCGCCGGGTGACCCCGCGGGTGCGATGGCCACCAGCTCCATTCGCCCATGACCGCCGTGAGGGCCGGGACGAGCAGGCTGCGCACGACGAACGTGTCGAGCAGGACGCCGATCGCGACGGCCGCGCCGACCTGGAAGAGCAGCTCCAAGGGCGCCGTCGTGAGCGCGGCGAAGGTGCCGGCCAGGATGACCCCGGCCGAGGTGACGACCGTTCCGGTGCGCGCCGCGGCGACCCGGATCCCGTCGCGGATGGGCCGCGACTCGCTCTCCTCCCGGATCCGGCTGGTCACGAAGATGTTGTAGTCGGAGCCGAGCGCGACCAGCAGGACGAAGACGAGCAGCGGCAGGAAGTAGTTGGCGCCGGCCTGGCCGAGGAGATCCTGGAACAGCCCGCCGGCGATATGGAGCGTCGTGAAGTACGAGAGGAGGACCGTCCCGACCAGGAACAGCGGTGCGACGAGGCCCCGGAGCAGCAGCGCCAGGACGAGGAGGATGCCGACGATGGTGATGACGGCGACCGACTGGAAATCGCCCTCGATCGTCGCCTGGATGTCGCGGAACTCGGCCGTCGACCCACCCACGACGGCGGTCGCCCCGGTCCCGAACGCCGCCGTGAGGTCCCCGAGCGCGGCCCGCACCCGGCCGACCGTGTCCAGCGACGCGGTGGCGTACGGGTCGTCCCTCGACACCACGATGATCCGCGAGATCGATCCGTCCGGGGACGCGTAGTTGGCGCGGAGCCGGGCGAGCGTGGCGGCGGCGTCGCCAGAGAGACCGCTCGGGAAGTAGACGTCCCGGGCTGGATCCGCGGCGAGATCCAGCCCCAGCTCGCGCAGCGAGGTCGCGACCCGCGCGGCGGTCGACGCGAGCTCGGACGTCAGCCGCGCGGCCTCTGTGGGCGCCAGGCCCGGCGCCTGGAGCTGCACCAGCAGCGCGGCGATCGTGCCGAGGTCGCGCTGGGCCGCCTGGTAGCGGGCATCCGCACCGACGTCGGGGACATCGCGGCCGAGCCCCTGGAACCAGGCCAGCCCGGCCTGGAGGTCGGCGCTCGGGGCGATCGAGGTCGCGCTGCGGAAGGCGACGGCGAGCCGCAGCAGGTGGACCGACGGCCGGAACTCGTCGGGCACGCCCGACCCGGTGGGCGAGACCAGGCTCCGCACGCTCCCCACGCCGTCGAGCGCCTGGAGCCGCAGGGTGGCCTTCTGGAGCGCCTGGATCCCCGCGGCGGCCGTGATGTCCCGCCCCGGCGCCTCCACGAGGACGGTGATCGGAAGCAGCCGACCCTTGTCGAGATGGGCGGCGACGGCCTCGAAGCCCTGTCGCGAGTCGGCCGTTGCCGGCAGTTCGGCCAGGGTGTCGAAGTTGGTGCGGGTGCCGGGGAGGAGGGCGATCGGCACCGCCATGGCCGCGATGACGACGGCCGAGACGAGCAGCGGCCGCCGGACGATGCCGCTCGCGATCCGGTCCCAGATGCCCGTGCCGGACCCCTCGCCGAGCGGCCTGGGGTGCCTCGGCCAGAACAGCGACCGGCCGAAGACCAGGAGCAGCGCCGGGGCCAGCGTGAGCCCGGCCAGGAGCGACACGACGATCGCGAGCGCCAGCGCGGGGCCGGTCGTCTGGATCATCCCGAAGCGGGCGACGACCATCGAGCACAGGCCGACCACGACGGTCGCCGCCGAGGCGGTGATGACCGCGCCGATCCGGCCGACCGTCGCCTCGGTGGCCGCGGCCCGGCCCGCCGGGTCGCCCGACGCGCCACCTCGCGCCAGCTCCTCCCGGTAGCGGCTGACGAGGAAGATGGCGTAGTCCGTGCCGACCCCGAAGACGAGCACGACGATGAACGAATCGATGAGCGTGCTGACGGACCAGCCGGCCTGCGCCAGCCAGGCGAGGACGCCCCGGGCGACGAGGTAGGCCGAGCCGATCGTCAGCAGCGGGACGAGGGCGGCGAGCGGAGCGCGGTAGATGAGCAGCAGGATCAGGACGACGAGGACGATGGTCACGACGGTCGTCCGGTCCGTCCCGTCCTTGATGGCCTGCAGGTAGTCGGTGCCGATCCCTGCGGTGCCGGTGACGTACACCTTCAGCCCGGCCGGGGCCGTCGTCGCGATCCGGGCGCGCAGCTCCACGACGCTGTCGTTGGCCTTCTGCTGGAACGCCGCGATCGCCATCCGGACGGTCGCGATCTCGGTCGTCCCGTCGGCGCTCCGGAGCAGGCTCGCCTGCTCGGGTTTCGACTCGGCCGTCACCAGCCCGATGACGGTCCCCCGCACGGCGGCCGGCGCGTCGGACGACGTCAGCCAGACGCCCAGGTCGCGGAGGTAGGCCCGATCGCCGTCGGTGAGCGGCCCGGGCTCGCGGACGAGGACGAGGGTCGCCGTTCCGGCCGCCGCCTCGTCGGGGACGCCTCTGGCGACCAGCCCGCGCGCCGTCATCGACTCGACGTCGCGCGGGAGGAAGCTCGTCTCGTCGGCCTTGCCGACATCGCGCAGCGACGGCGCCAGGACGAGCGCCGCCAGGGCGGCCAGCAACCAGA
>JAPVSP010000334.1:0-3469 GCA_047519685.1 Chloroflexota bacterium | reverse complement strand
TCGATCTCCTCGTCCTCGACGTCCTCCTCGAGGTCCTCCTCGAGGTCCTCCTCGTCCCGGATGAGCGTGCCCTTGGTGTACGGGCGGAGGTCGGTGGACTTGGCCGCGGTCGGGAAGCTGACCTTGCCGTAGTTGCGCGGGTCCTGGAAGACCTCGCGGATGATGATCCGGACGTCGACGTCGCCGATCGAGGTGACGCCCGCCGCGTACTTGTTGCCGTCGGCGATGAGCTTGAGCAGGCGCGCCGCGACGCGGGGCTCGACCGCCCCGATCCGGACGTCGTTGCTGATCGCGATGAGCCGGCTGCCCTCGGGCGTCAGCTCGACGAAGTCGCCCGGGTTGACCTGCGCGAGCGTCGCTCGCGTGGAGAGATCGGTGAGATGCGCGAAGCCGGTCTTGCCGGTCTCTTCCACGAAGATCGAGACCGGCGCCTTGCTGCCCGGATGGGCAGGCACCGTCCGCTCGCCCGCCTCGACGAGCAGCAGCCGCAGCCGGTTGATGTTGCGCTCGGCGACCATGTTCGTGGGATCGAGGGCGAGCGCCGTCTGATAGTGCTCGCGCGCGGCCCCGAGCTCGCCGAGCTCCCAGAGGGCCTTGGCCAGGCGGTTCTCCGCCTCGGCGTCCGCGCCGAGCTCCAGCAGCCGTCGGTTCGTCTCGGCGGCGTCGGCCCAGCGCGCCGTGCTGGCATAGGCGATCGCCTGCTCGGCGAGCTGGCGCTTGAGACGCGTCGTGTTGGCCGGGCTCTGGCCGCTGGCGTCGAGTTCGGGGAAGGTCAACGAAGGTGTCCTTTCGAGGGTCCTGGGCCGGGTCGCCCGGTCGATCGAGGCGGCCGCGACCGTCGCGCCGTCCGGGGGGCCGATGGTTTCTAACACCGCGCCGCCCGGCTGTCAACGCGGCCGCCCCCCTGGGCCGCCCGCCGGGGTGCCCTCAGCCCGGCAGACGAAGGTTCAGCCCGACGACGAGCAGGCCGAGAAGGCCCAGGAGGACCATCTCCCAGATCCAGCGCGGGTCCCGCCGGCGGGAGGGCGCCGTGTCGTTGAGGGACGCCCAGAGGAAGAACACGAGCGTCAGGAGGGCGGGCCCGAGCAGCCTCGGCACGGCGAGCGCCCGGACCGCCCCGGCGGCGATGGCGATGACCAGGCTGTAGGTCACCGCGGAGCCGAGCGCCTCACGGACCGTCGTGAGGCGCAGCGCGGCGATGCGGTAGCCGAGCAGCCCGGCGACGGCCGCGTCGGCCGCGGCGAGGAGGAGCAGGTCGCCGGCCGGGATGGGCGTGGCGGCGGCGCCGCCCGGCGGCTCCGCCAGCCCGCTCGGGACGATCGAGGCGGCCCCGGCGAAGGCCGCGAAGGCGACGAGGAGCGCGACGATCAGGATCCAGGCCCGGTCCTCCGAGCTCGTCGCGGCGGCCTGGCTCTCGAGGCGCGCCTCGAGGGCGAGCGCCCGCTCGATGACGACGCCGGCGACCACCAGCGCGGGCGCCATCGCGAGCCCGATCGGCACCAGTCGCATCCCGCCCACGGCCGCCAGGGCCGCGGCTCCGGGCATGAGCAGCGATTCGATCGGGACCCCGCGCGGCTCCCCCTCGCCGAGGACCTGGAGCGCGCCGACCATGATGGCCGCCAGCAGCAGCCCGCCGAGGAGCCAGAGCAGCGGCCCGTCGACGGCCCGCGAGACCGCGACGACGACGATGACGATGAGCGTCAGGTCGCGCCGTCCAGCGGTCCGGGGATCCATCGCCGCGGATGGTACGCGGTCGCGCGGGACCCGAGGGGCCCGCCCGCCTGGCCCGGCCGGTCGCGGCGCGCGGGGGGCGCGGGGGGACGCCCCGGCTCCATCGACCTCAGCGCAGCCCGAAGCGCTCCTCCGCCAGCTCGGCGAGCTCCCGGCCGATGGCGAGCGAGGCGGTGGCGGCCGGCGATGGGGCGTTCCGGACGTGGAGCACATGGCCCGACCCGCCGATCGAGAAGTCGTCGACCAGGGATCCGTCGATCGCCAGCGACTGGGCTCGGACCCCGGACGGCCCCGGCAGCAGATCGTCGTCGCGCAGCTCCGGAACGTACCGACGCAGCTCGGCGGCGAAGCGATGCCTGGACAGGTCCCGAACCATCTCCCAGGCGCCCATCCGCCAGTAGCGCCTTGCGAGCCGGAGGAAGCCGCGATAGGTGAGCGTCCCGGCCAGGTCCCGCGGCGAGACGTCCGACCGGCGATAGCCTTCCCGGGCGAACGCGAGCACGGCATTCGGCCCGGCCCAGACCTCCCCGTCGATCCGGCGGGTGAAGTGGAGGCCCAGGAAGGGGAAGCGTGGGTCGTTGACCGGGTAGAGCAGGGCCCGGACGAGGCCGCGCGCCTCCGGTCGCAGCGTGTAGTAGTCGCCCCGGAACGGGACGATCCGCTCCTGCCCGGCGTGTCCGGTCATCGCCGCGACCCGATCGGAGTGGAGCCCCGCGCAGCCGATGACGTCGCGGGCGACGACCTCGCCGGCCGTCGTGGCGAGGACGCGCTCGCCGGGGCCGGCGCCCTCGCCCACCGGTGGGCGGGCGGCGATCGCGACGACCGCGTGGCCGAGGAGGATCTCGCCGCCCCGCGCCCGGACCTCGTCCGCGAGGGCGGCGCTCACCCGCCCGAAGTCGATGATCCCGGTGACTGGCGAGTACAGGCCCCGGATCCCGGCCGCGTGGGGCTCGAGCTCGCGGATCCGCTCGGGCCCGACCTCCTCGAGCCCCTCGATCCCGTTCCCCCGGGCGCGCGCCGCGAGCGCCGCCAGCCGCGGGAGCTCGACCTCCTCCAGCGCCACAACGAGCTTGCCGCAACGCCCGAAGGGGATCCCGTGGGCCTCGGCGAACGCCTCGATCTCGACCCTGCCCTGGCGGCAGAGACGGGCCTTGCGCGAGCCGGGTGGGTAGTACAGGCCAGCGTGGACGACCCCGCTGTTGTGACCCGACTGGTGCCGGGCCACGGCCGGCTCCTTCTCGAGGATCGCCACCCGCAGGTCCGGGTGCCGCTCGAGGAGGCGGTAGGCCGTGGCGAGGCCGACGATCCCGGCCCCGACGATCGCCAGGTCGTAGCGCCGCGTCACAGCCGAACCGCTCGCCGGTCAGGCACCCGCTCGGGCTTGGAGGCGGCCCAGGCCAGGAGCTGGGCGCGCGGCAGGGCGTTGACCACGACCGAGGGCTCGACCCATGCTCGCCGGGCCTGGGAGACGCCCCAGCGGACGTCGTCGAGCTCCTCGGTCCGGTGCGCATCCGAGTCGATCGAGAGCCGGCAGCCGGCGGCGACCGCCCGCCGGGCGCGCTCGGCCGCCAGGTCGAGGCGGTGCGGGGAGCCGTTCATCTCCAGCGCGGTGCCCGTCGCGGCGGCCGCACCGAACACGGTGTCCCAGTCGAGGTCGAGGTCGTCGCGGTCCTGGATCATCCGGCCCGCCGGGTGGGCGATGACGTCGACGTGGGGGCTGGCGATCGCCGTGAGGACG
>JAPVSP010000333.1:0-7819 GCA_047519685.1 Chloroflexota bacterium | reverse complement strand
GGCCTCACCCGACCGGCGTCGTGGGATCGCCCGGCCGGGATCCTCGTGGGCTGCCCACGGACTAGCCGGGCGGCCGTCCGAACAGGGCTCCGAGCGCGATCCACGCAGACGCGGCGTCGAGCAGGGTCGCGGGCATGAGCGCCGACAGCATGCCCTTCGGCGCCTCCCCGCTCGGCACCCCGATCCCGCCCGCCGAGAGGATGGCGATGCTGCCGGCGATGAGCGCCGCCCCGAGGAGGACGCCGCCGACCCACGGCAGGTCGAGGAGGCGCCAGGCGCCGACGACGAACATCGCCCCGACCCAGACCGGACCGACCGGGCCGTGCGGGAAGAGCCAGGCGACGAACGGCTTGCCCTGCGGCGCGGTCGTGCCCTCCGGCAGGGTCGGCAGCAGCAGGGCCACGCCGAGCGTCAGCAGGCCGATGACGACGGCGGTCCGGGTCGGTCCGAAGCCGATCGACCCGAGGGCGAGCAGGCAGCCCCACCCGACCAGGACGAGCGCCGGCGCCACGGTGAGGATCCGGTCTCGCTCGGTCGGCGTCGCGCCGAGCGCATCGCGGACCGTCAGGACGAGCAGGAGCCCGACGACGAGCAGCCCGCCGAACGCGAGGATCGCGCCGCCCTGGCGCAGCTCACGTCGCCCCAGGAGGTCGATGAGCCCCAGGAGGGCGAGCAGCGCCGCCCCGACGAGCAGGAGGATCCAGGCCTGCACGCCGACCAGCTCGTCCGACGCGGCGAGTCCAAGGGTCGGTCGGATGCCGCTGACGGCCGTCACCGCCGGCGCGGCGACGAGAGCGGCGCCGGCGAGCACCCCGAGACCCGTCGAGGGCTCCTGCAGGTACGGGACGCGGATCGTCGGGAGGACCATCGCCGGACAGCGTACGCCCATGGGCAAGGCCCGGATCGAGCCTCCGGGAGGGTCAGACGAGGCGCGCGAACAGCTCGTTGGAGAGGAGGCGGCCGCGAGTCGTGAGCCGCAGCCGGTCGCCCTTCGCCTCGAGCAGGCCGGCCGCCATCGCCCAGCCGGCGACCTCGCGCAGTGGCGGCTCGTCGGCGCGGGCCGCCGGGATCCCCTCGTCGAGGCGCAAGCCGAGGATGACCGCCTCCGATGCGACCGCCGACGGATCGAGCGTCTCGGCCCCACCCGGGGGCAACCGCGGCGACGACCCGTCGCGGGGGGTGAGCGCGGTGAGGTAGCCGTCGAGCCTCGCCGCGTCCCAGCGTCGGACCCGACCGTCGAAGGCATGGGCGCCGGGGCCCGCGGCCTCGTACGGGCGCCGGCGCCAGTAGACGAGGTTGTGGACGCTCTCGTGCCCCGGCCGAGCCCAGTTGCTGATCTCGTAGCCGCGGAAGCCGGCGACCGCGAGCCGCTCCGTCGCGTGGAGGTAGGCGGCCGCGGCCGCGTCCTCGTCCTGCTCGGCTCGCGCCCGAGCCCGCCAGGTCCGGGCGCCGGGGCGGGTCGGCAGGTGGTCGCCGAGGGTGCCGGTCAGGCCCTCCGCCTCGGGATCGTCGAGTGTCAGCGCGTAGAGCGAGAGGTGGTCCGGCTCGAGGGCGAGCGCGCCCTCGAGCGTCCGGTCCCAGCTCGCGTCGGTCTGCCCGGGGACGTCGTAGAGCAGGTCGAGGCTCACCGACCGGATCCCGGCGGCGCGCGCCTCGGCGATCGCCGCGCCGACGTCCGCCGGGCCGTGGCGCCGGCCGAGCCGCCTGAGCTCGCCCGGCTCGAGGCTCTGGGCCCCGTACGACAGGCGGGTGACGCCAGCCGCCCGGAGCGCGGCGGCGTCGCCGCGCTCGCCCGGACCGGGGTTGGCCTCGAGCGTCACCTCGGCGCCCTCGGCGAGCCCGAACCGCTCGCGGACCAGCCCGACCAGGCCCGCGACGGACTCCCCATCGAGGAGCGACGGCGTCCCGCCGCCGAGGTAGAGGCTGTCGAGCGGCGGCCGGCCGCGTCCGGGCCGGCCGTAGCTCGAATCGAGGGCGTCCGCGCGGAGCCCGATCTCCTCGGCGAGCGCCGCGACGAACCGCGCGGTCCGCGCCGCCGGTCCCCGCGCGCTCGAGCCGGCGTAGACGACGAAGTCGCAGTACGGGCAGAGCGAGACGCAGAACGGGATGTGGAGGTAGAGGGCGACGGGCGGCTCCGGCGTGCCCGGCGGGCCGTCGCCGGCCGGCGCCTCCGGCCGGCCGGCAGCCAGGTCCCCCGGGCCGCGCGGGCCGTTCACCGGTCGCGCGTCGAGGCCCCCCGCGACTCGCGCGAGCCGATGACCCGCCAGCCCTCGGGGATGAGCCGGCGCCGCAGCTCCTCCTCGATCTCGCGACCGGCCGGGGCGACCTGGCCGGGGTGACCCGTCGCGAGGAACACGGCGAAGCGCGTGATGGCGTGGCCGATGAAGGCGGCGGCGATCGTCCCGGTGGCGATCGTCAGCCACCCGGAGAACAGGCCGATCGCGAGCGCGAGCACGAGCATGTACCTCGCCCGGCCCGGCGCGCCGGTCCGCGTGGCCAGCGCGTACAGGAGCGCCTGCACGACGCAGGCCACCCATGGCTCCAGGCCGGCCAGGAGCATGACCCCGAGGAGGATGCCGCGGAAGGTCGCCTCGTCGACCAGGGCGGTCAGGAGCGCGTTCGCCAGGGCGCCCGGATACGACGACGCGTCGGGCAGCCGGATCCGGTCGTAGCGCAGATAGGCGAACCCGGCGGCCTGGACGATGCCGAGACCGCCGTACAGGAAGCCGCCGACGATCGCCGTGAGCCGGTCGCCGAACGCGATGCCCAGCTCGGCGCCGCGCCCCGGGTAGACGACGACGGCGGTCCCGACCAGGCCGACCCCGAGAAGGTACCAGGCGAGGCGGCGCGGCAGCGAGGGCGCTCGGCCCCGGCTGCTCTCGTCGTACTCGGCCGCGCCGAAACGCTCCGCGTCGAGCCGGAGCAGCACCAGTAGGAGCCCCAGGCCGACCGTGACCAGCGCGCGGAGCTGCTCCTCCACGGTCCCTACGCCTCGTCGATCCGGAGCATGGCCAGGAACGCCTCCTGCGGGATCTCGACCGAACCGACCCGCTTCATCCGCTGCTTGCCTTCCTTCTGCTTCTCGAGCAGCTTGCGCTTGCGGGTGATGTCGCCACCGTAGCACTTGGCGAGGACGTTCTTCCGCATCGCCCGGACGGTCTCACGGGCGACGACGTTCGAGCCGATCGCGGCCTGGATCGGCACCTCGAACATCTGGCGCGGGATGAGCCGCCTGAGCCGCTCGACGAGGGCCCGCCCCACCGATGCGGCCTTGTCGCGGTGGACGATCAGGGACAGGGCGTCCACCGGCTCCGCGTTGACCAGGACGTCGACCTTGACGAGGTTGGCCGGCCGATACTCCGACTCCTCGTAGTCCATCGACGCGTAGCCGGCCGTCCGGCTCTTGAGCTGGTCGTAGTAGTCGACGATCAGCTCGGCGAGGGGCATCTCGAAGCGCAGCAGGACCCGCTGAGGATCGAGGTACTCCATGTCGCGGAACTGACCGCGCCGGTTGGTCGAGAGCTCCATGAGCGGTCCGATGTACGTCGCCGGGGTCACGACGGAGAGCTCGACCCAGGGCTCCTCGATCGCCTCGATGTCCGAAGGACCCGGGAGCCGGGCGGGGTTGTCGACGGTCACGACCCCCCGGCCGTGGGTCAGGACGACCCGGTACTGGACCGACGGCGCCGAGGCGATGAGGTCGAGGCCGAACTCGCGCTCGAGCCGCTCCTGGACGATCTCCATATGGAGCAGCCCCAGGAACCCGCAGCGGAAGCCGAACCCGAGGGCGACCGAGCTCTCGGGCTCGAAGCTGAAGCTCGCGTCGTTGAGGTGGAGCTTCTCGAGCGCGTCGCGCAGCAGGGGATAGTCCTCGCCCGAGAGCGGGTACAGCCCGGCGAAGACGAGGCTCTTGGCCGGTTGGTAGCCCGGCAGCGGATGGGCGGCCGGGCGCGCCGCGACCGTGATCGTGTCGCCGACCTGGGCGTCGCGGACGCTCTTGAGGCCGGTCGCGACGTAGCCGACCTCGCCCGCCACGAGCTCCTCGACGGGGACGAGCTGGGGCCGGAAGACCCCGAGCTCCAGCAGCTCGGACTCGGCCCCCGAGGCCATCAGGCGGATCGTATCCCGCTCGTGGAGCCTGCCCGCGTCGAGGCGGACGTAGACCACGACGCCCTTGTACGGGTCGTAGTGGCTGTCGAAGACGAGCGCCCGCAGGGGAGCGTCCGGGTCGCCCTTCGGCGGCGGGACCCGCGCGACGATCGCCTCGAGGATCTCGGGCACGCCCGTGCCCTCCTTCGCCGAGGCCAGGAGCACCTCCTCGCGGGGGATCGCCAGGACGTTCTCCAGCTCGTCCATCACGACCTCCGGCTGGGCCGACGGGAGGTCGATCTTGTTGATGACCGGGACGATCGTCAGACCCTCGCGGAGGGCGAGGTGGACGTTGGCCAGCGTCTGCGCCTCGATGCCCTGTGCGGCGTCGACGACGAGGATCGCGCCCTCGCAGGCCTGCAGGCTCCGGCTGACCTCGTAGCTGAAGTCGACGTGCCCGGGCGTGTCGATCAGGTTCAGCCCGTAGCGCCGGCCGTCGGAGGCCGTGTACTCGAGGCGCACCGCCCGGGCCTTGATCGTGATCCCCTTTTCGCGCTCGAGGTCCATGGAGTCGAGCACCTGGCTCGTCATCTGCCGCGGCTCGATCGTGTGGGTGAGCTCGAGGAGCCGGTCGGCGAGCGTGGACTTGCCATGGTCGATATGGGCGATGATCGAGAAGTTGCGCAGCCGCTCCTGGGGGATCACGAGTCCTCGGGATCGGTGCCGGCGGATCGAGCCGGACACGATGACGCCCGGACGACGGCGTCGGGACGGGGCCGGAGTGTAGCACGCGGAGAGGGCCGCGCCCGGCGCCCCGCTCGGGCGGGCCGGCCCGCTGTCCGTCCCCGGGCGCCTTCTGCTACCATTCGCGGTCGCGCCCACCGCGCCACCGTCAGCATCCACACGCAGCGAGGTATCGCCCCCTTGGCCAAGACGCCCCGGAAGTGGACGGGCGCTCGCACGCCGTCGGGTCTGAAGCGCGTCCGCTCCTCCGAGCGCCGTCACGCCATCCTCCAGCCCCGGCGCTCGGCCGCGAAGACGCTCGTCAAGGACGCGCTCGCCGTCGCCACGACCCCGACCGACGGCAGCGATCCGGCTGTCGCGCTCGCCAACGCCATGAGCGCACTCGACAAGGCCGCGAAGGTCGGCGCCATCCATCCGAACGCGGCCGCCCGTCGCAAGTCCCGCCTGGCGCGCAAGGTCAACGCCGCGCTCGGCGGCACGGCCGTCGTCACGGCCGGTCGCGTCACGAAGACGACCGGCACGGCGGCGGCGGCCAAGGCCGCCAAGGCCCGCATCGCGGCCGGCAAGGCGGACAAGGCGAAGGGCGCCCAGACCGCCGCGGGCAAGGCCCGCGCGGCGCTCAGCAAGACCGCCCGCGCCGAGGCGGCCGCCGCCGCGAGCGCCGCGGCCGCCGCCGCGAGCACCGCGGCCACTGCCGAGCCCGCCCCGCCCACGAAGCCCGCCAGGAGGCCCACGACCGTCGCGAAGGCCGCGCCCAAGGCCGCCGCCCAGAAGCCGGCCGGGAAGGCCGCCGCGCCCAAGGCGACGGCGAAGGCGGCGGCCCCGAAGACGACGACGAAGGCGGCGGCCAAGGCCGCGCCGGAGAAGCCCGCCCGCGCCAGCCGGGCCAAGAAGAGCGAGCCCGCGAGCTAGTCTCGTCGACCCGCGACTCACACGACCCCGGCCGGCCCGACCGGGGTCGTTCCGTGTCCCGGTCGGATCGGGCGCCTCAGCCTGCGGCCGCGATGACCCGCGCCGATCCGGTCGGGATCGCGATCCGTACCGCGCTCCCGACCGGCCAGCGATCGGCGACGGCGCCGTGGCCCGCTGGCGATGCGCTGCCGGGGCCGATCGACGGCAGCCCCGCCGGTTCGCTCTGCGCTCAGGGTCTGTGGCCGATTGTTTGAGGGCGGATAGTCCAAGAGGGTGACGGAGAAGCTGTCACGGCCGTCGCGGACCTCTTCGACCCGCCCCCTCGGCGCGGCCCGCGAGCGGCGATTCCCCGCCGCCAGATGGTCGAGGCCATGCTCTCCATCGCCCGCACCGGCTGCCAGTGGCGCTACCTGCCCGATCGCTACGGGACCTGGACGGCGGTGTGGGCCTTTCGAGATCCGATCCCGCAAGCGGGGGCTACAAGGGTCTCGCCGCCCTGGCCGCCAGCCACAGACTCAACCTCGACATCAAAGCGCCGCCCAGGCAACCGCCGGGCGCCCAGATGTCCGTCCCGCTCGCGCCACTCTGGCGCATCGAGCACGTCTTTGCCCAGCTCGGGCGCTGGCGCAGGTTGGCGCGCTGCTATGAGGGATCCGAAGCCAGTGCCAGGACGTGGCTCGCGGTCGCCTCGGTTGGGCTCCCAGCGACCCACATCACCTAGCGCGTTCCTAACGGAAGCCGCCGAAGCCGTTGCGCTGGCGGAGACGCACCGCGAAGTGTCGCCGGTCTTCATCGCCGCTCGCTGATTCACCTCGAGCGTCGTCGCCAGCCTGAAAGCTCGCAGAGCTGGCGACCTGCTCGACCTCGTCGATCAGGTGATCCGGCGCGAGCTCGAACTGGTCACGGTTCAGCGGGTCGGCCACGATGACACCGCGCGCCAGTAGGTCAGCGATGACGGCTGGCGCGACGCGGTAGGTCGTCCCGTCGTAGGTCACTTGTCCGATTCGCATCCGTCACCTCACGGAGTGCGTCCGCAGGTTGCTTCAGCTTCCTTCCGGCTCGTGCCCCGGTCAAGTGTCATCGGGCCTCCTGACCATCATCGTCCGCGCCCGGTCGAGATCGGCCACAGATGCCCCCCGGCCGCTGGCCCGATCTCGTCGGGGACGGAAATCGGCCACGGGCTCTCAGTCCACCTCGCTCCCGGACAGCAGGTCGCGACCGTCGGCATCCGGGAGGTCGACCCCGAGCAGGGCGGCGATCGTCGGCGCCCAGTCCCAGAGCCGGGGCGGTCGATGCTCGATCGCCCGGGCGATGGCCGCGGCCGCCGGATGGCCGCCGCCGACGAGCGCGACGGTCCGCTCCGTGCCTGGTCCCCCATGGATCCCGCCCGGGTGCTCATCGCCCAGGAAGACGCGCCCGGGCGCCGCGAGGACAAGGACGCGATCGGCGGTCGGGGCCGACCAGCCGATGACACCGTCCAGCCGGACGAGCGCCGCCGCGAGCGTCTCGGGCGGGACGCCCGCCCGTGGGCGGACCCAGGCGGCACCCCCGTCACCGATCCAGTCCTCGATGAGGCCGGCTGCGCCCGGCGCGGCGGACGGGTCGATCGGTGGCCCTGACGACCGGCGGTCCATCCCGTGGTCGGACACGACGACCACCAGTGTCCGCGTCCACTCTTCGGCGAGCGTCTCGAGCAGCTCGCCGATGACGGCATCGGTCGCGGAGTAGCAGGCGCTCGTCTCAGGGTCCTCGGGCCCGAGGTCGTGCCCGACCGTGTCGGCCTCGTTGAGGTGTCCGAACAGGAACCGGAGCGACCGATCGGCAGCGGCCGCGAGGAGGTGGGGCCGGACAGCCTGGTTCGTGGGATAGCCGTGAGAGTCGAGCGGCGTGCCGGCTGGCAGCCTGCCATCGGGCGGCCAGCCGGGGATCTCCGGCACCCGAAGGACGCGCTGGAGCATGTGGTCGCCAAGGACGGCAGCCGCGGGAACGCCGGCCCCGACGCACGCGTCGAGGAGCGTCCCGACGGCAGCCTGGCGCTGCCCGGCCCAGCCGGGGACGGCGCCATCGCGGTGCG
>JAPVSP010000332.1:0-7943 GCA_047519685.1 Chloroflexota bacterium | reverse complement strand
GACCCGTCAGGCCTCGGCCTCGTACGAACGCTCGCGGATATCGACGCTGAAGTCCAGGTACGCGCGCAGCTGGTCCATCGCCTCCGTCCAGCCCGCGACCGCCTGGACCCAGGCGTCGAGGACGCCCGGCCGATCGATCGGGAACGGACCATCCTCGAGCGTGATCAGCGAGCCATAGCCGCGCCGCTGGAACGTGACCGTGAAGGTCGTGACGAGCGACTCGTCGGGCAGCCACGGCCAGCGTGCCTGGAACCGCCGGTCGGACTCGGCCACGACGACATCCCACCAGACCCGCTGGCGGGGCCACACGAGCGTCGTCCGGGAGTTCGGGGCGAGCGAACCCTCGACCCGGTCCGGGAACCAGCGGGCCAGCGTCTCGGGGTCGCTGAAGCATCGGTAGGCGCGGTCGGGCGAGGAGATGAGTCGCCGGGTCATCCGCACCCAGCGCTCCCGGACGGTCCCGGCCGGGAGGACGAGCTGGTCGGACCCCGCCTGCTCGCTCACAGCCCGAGCTCCTCGCGAACGGTCTTGAGGCCCTCGACGACGTTCATCACGTGCTCCTCGAACGGGACGCCCAGCTCGGCCGCGCCCTTCTCGAGCTGATCGCGCGGGACCTGCCGCGCGAAGCCCTTGTCGCGCATCTTCTTGACCACCGCCCGCGCGTCCACCTCGTCGAGGCTGCGGTTCGGCCGGACGAGCGCCACCGCGATGACGAAGCCGGTCATCTCGTCGCAGGCATAGACCGTCCGGGCGAGCTGCGTCGTCCGCGGGACGCCGGTGTGGTCGCCGTGGCCCAGCACCGCGCCGACGACCTCCTCGGGGTAGCCGAGCTGCCGGAGCGTCTCGGCGCCCTGGAGCGGGTGCGTCTCCGGGTAGCGCTCGTAGTCGAAGTCGTGGAGCAGCCCGGCGATCCGCCACTGCTCGAGCTCGGGCGCGGCGATCCCGAAGCGGTGCTCGGCGTACCAGGCGGTCGCGGCCTCGACCGCCAGCCCATGCTTGCGCAGCGGCTCGCCGGTCGTCCATTCGATCAGCAGGGCCCAGGCGTCGTCACGGGTCGGGGTCGCCATGGCCCCACGAGGGTACGGCATCGCGCGAGGCGGCGACAGGGCCGAGTCGTGAACGAGAAGGGCCCCGCGCCCGGGATGGACGCGGGGCCCGATGAGACCGCCCGGCCAGATGGCGGCCAGGGAAGGATGCCGGGTCAGGCGCGCTCGCAGCCGGCGAGCGCGGTCGTCACTTGATCAACCCGTAGTCGGTCGGCTTCGGGAAGCTCTGCGACTGGTAGTAGAAGTGGAAGCTCGCGTTGCCCTGGATCGTCAGGTCCCAGACGATGAACTGGATCGTCAGGTCGGTCGTGTTCCCGCCGCTCCCGCCGGAGCCGCCGCCCATCTGCGTGAGCGCCGACGGCGCGTAGACCCCGCCGCTCATCGTGACGCTGCCGCCGCCATTGAGCTGGAGGATCGGCTGGGCGTAGCTCGAGGTCGGGACCGGGTTGGCGTCCTGCCAGAAGAGGAGGTTCTGGTACGAGAGCACGGTGTCGCGATAGCTGGCCGAGATGGAGCCGTTCAGGTCGGCGGCCGGCTGATACGGCTTCAACCGGAGGGTGGCGCCCGCGTTGACGTTGATCTGGTTCATGGTGCTCGTCGTGCCGGTGTTGAACAGGAGGACGCCGCAGGTCGAGTCCGGGCAGTCGGTGGCCCAGTTCCCATCCGACGTCGACGTCACGCCGGCCGCCACGGAATAGACGCTGTTCTGGGCGCCCATCGCGAACCCGCCGCCCTGGATGACGTAGATGCCGGGCTGCATGAAGGCCTTGGCACTGTTCTTCATCTGGATGCCGCCGACGTAGACGCCGGGCAGCAGGACGGCGCTCCCGCCGCTGATGGTCATCCTCGAGTTGCTCCGCACGGGCAGGGAGGAGACCGGGACCGCCGGCAGGCCGGCGAGCGGGTCACGGACAGGGGGCTGGCCGGTGAGCGGCGTCGGGTTGATCGTCAGCGGCCCGGGTGCCCAGGCGCCGACCATCCGGATCACGGCGCTGTTGTTCATGGTCAGCGTGGCCGCGTTGCCGTTCGTGCCCAGTGCCCCGCCGTTCGCCGCGCTGCAGGCGGAGTCGATCATCATCGACCCATCGAGGACGACCGTCGGTCCGCCGGAGAGGAGCACCGATGGGCAGCCGCGGTAGCCGTTCGGCCAGGTCGGGTTCGAGGGGTCGAGCGTGACGACCGAGTACTTGAGCTTGGCGGTCTGCCCGTTGACCGCCTGGCTGGTCGTTCCCACGTTGAAACCGTTCAGCCCGAGGATGCCGCCGAAGTAGCTGGGCGCCTTGCCACCGAGGTCCACCTCGACCGCGTAATCGGCCCAGCCGTCGGGGCACGTCACGGTGATCTTCGATGTGTCGAAGCCCGGGATGGCCGCGGTCACGGCCGCCTGGGCAGCGGCCACGACGGTCGAGCGCGGGGAGCCGGGTGGCGGTCCCGCGGTCGAGCTGCAGCCGCGCGGCGTGCCGGACTGGATGACATTCGCTGCGGCGAGGGCGGCCGCGTCGCCCGCATCCTGGAGCTGGCGCCGCAGGACGAGCGCCTGGGCGGCGTCGAAGACCAGCGAGGCCATCGCGAGCATCGCGACGAGGCTGAGGACGAACAGGACGAGGATCTGGCCGCGGGCGACCTCGCGAACGGGCTCGGCTCGGCGGTCCATCAGTAGTTCACCAGCATCGTGGACGTCCCTGACAGGTGGAAGTTGGAGAACCCGAGCAGAGCCGGGACGACGAGACCGATGTCGGACGAGACGACGACCGTGACGGGCGTCCCGCGAATGTCGGTCGCGTAGACCGGCTGCCCGTTCCCGTCGGTCCCGACGACCGCGTCGGTGTTCCCGCTGCAGCCCGTGCCATAGCAGACCGTCGCGTTCAGCGTTCCGCCAACGCCGAGCGCCGCGTTCAGGGCGGTATCGACGATCGACTGCCGCGATGGCGCCGGATAGGGACAGCTGGCCGTGACGTTCACCGGCAGCTGGACGTCCGGGCCTGGCGGCCCGACGGGGCATGGGTTCGACGCGGAGCCGCCGTGGACGATCGCGTAGCGGGCGGCCTCTCGAGCCGCCGCGCCCAGGCTGCTCGACGCCCAGATCACGTGGCCCATGTCGACCACGCCGAGGAGCAGGGTCAGGAAGAGCGGGATGACGAGGGCGAACTCGACGAGGCTCTGGCCTCGACTCCGGTGGCTGCGCATCAGCGTCCCTGGATGATCGAGTACGACTGGGTGGACCGGAGCGTCCACGTCCCGTTCTGCGTGAAGAGCGGGTATGGGAAGGAGGTCCGGAATGGCAGGCTGGCGACGACCGTCACCGACGCGACCGGGTACTTCGTCGAGGCGCCGGGGGCCGTGGTGCTGAGGCTGAAGGACGTGACCGTGACGGACGGGCTCGAGCACCCGGGCGGCGAGGCCTGGCTCTGGTAGCCGGCCACGCCGAGCGTCTCCGTGCACACGATCCGCTGCGCATCCGCCGTGGCCGCCGAGCTCGTCGTGTCGTAGGTCGCGGCGTACTCGGCCGCGTCGCGGGTCGCCGCCTCGAGGGCGTTCCAGGCCGGGTAGACCCTGGCGACGTCGATCGCCGCGCCCAGCAGCGTCAGGAGGACGGGCAGGATGAGGGCGAACTCGACGAGGGACTGCCCCCTCGATCGGGATCGCTCTCCGGCGCGCTTCGTCCGGGCCACCTTGCCCCCTTCATAGCGGGTCACGCTGGGATGCTCGGCGTGCCACCTTGCACGGTGCCTTCGAACGGTGCGGCCGTGCATAGCCCGAGGGGGGCACCCGAGGGGGGTAGATGGTCCGGGGACCCTTGCCGAACGGGGTCTCGTCGCCGCGGGCGCCCGGGGAAGGGCGCCGCGTCCGAGATGGACGCGGCGCCCGATGAGACCGCCCGGCCAGATGGCGGCCAGGAAGACGTGCTAGCGGATGAGGCCCAGGAAGTACGCTGAGTCGCCCGGCTGCGGGGCGTGGCCGAGGCCGGCCGGGACGCTCGGGGCGTCGTAGTAGCGGACGAAGTCGCCGGCCAGGCTGTTGATCGCGCCGCCGGACTGCGTGTAGCCGGTGAGCACGAAGGCGGCGACGCCGGTCACCGTGAACACCGCGTTGTTGCCGTTGCAGGGATTGCAGCCGGAGACGACCGGGATGAGCACGGTCGTCCCGTCCTGGATGTACTGGTCGAGGCAGGCCCGGACGTTCGACCCGTTCGTCGCGCCGGGCGCGCCGGGGAAGTCGAAGGGCATCGTGAAGGAAGGGTTGTCGGGGTAGCAGAGGCTGTTCGCGAGGGTCGTTGCCGAGGGGTCGCCCGTCCACGAGAGCCAGCCGAAGTTGCCGGGCCCGAAGCTGGGGCTGCTCCCGGACGTGGTCCCGACGTTCGCCAGGACGTAGTTCTGTCCCGGGTTGAACGGCTGCGGCGGGTTCGTGCCGATCGGCAGGAGCTGGGCCGGCGGGCCTTGCTCGATGCGGGCCGTCGCGGCCGTCGCCGCGGCGCCGACGTTCCAGCTGGTCTGGCCGATCACGCCGAGGAAGAATGTGTGCGGCTGGCGGCTGACGGTCACGACGACGCCCTGGGTGCCGAACGGCAGCCCGGATGGCGTGTTGGTCACGTCGCCCAGCCGGTTCTCGTCACGGTCGATGAACTGGGCCGACCAGGTGCAGGGCGGATCGCCCGTCGGCGAGCAGCCGTTGGCCGTCACGACGTTCGAGTCGATCGCCGCCCAGACGTCGGTCGCGAAGCGGGTGCTCTTCGTGTAGTTGTCCGCGACGACCTTCGTCCCGGCGAGCGCCCCGGTGTCGGCGATGTTCTGCGCGTCACGCCGGTTGAGGAACGCGTAGCCGCCGTCGATGACGAGGCCGACGAACAGGATGAGCGTCACGAGGCCACCGACGAAGATCACGAGGACCTGGCCACCCTCTCGCGAGCGGGACGTGCTCGATCGACGCAGCGGACGCATGGTCGTGCCCCTTCGCATCAGTAGCTGACCTCGACCTTCGCGGTCGCGGTGTACGTCTGGGTCCCCACGAGCTGTGCCAGGATCGGCGTGAACATGCTCACGGGCGTGCTCACCTGGACGATGAGGATGTTGTTCGTGGTGCAGCTGGGGCGCGCGTTGCCCAGTCCGTCCTGGCAGGTCACGGTCACCGTCGGATCCGGGACGGCGGACATGACGCCCGCCGTGTAGGTCGAGATGGCCGCGCGGCCGCCGGAGTTGAACGCGCGGCCCTGGACGGCGCCCCAGCGGGCGCCTTCGCGAGCGGCCTGCGAGATGGCGTTGTCGATGTAGACGAGCCGGGCCAGGTCGATCAGGGCGAAGACCAGGAAGATGAAGACGGGGAAGACGAGCGCGAACTCCACGAGCGCCTGGCCGCGGGAGCGGCTGTCCGTGCGGCGGGGTCGGCCGTTGGGTCGGAAGCGCATCGCCGTCAGATCCCGTGGATGTACTTGGACTTGGTGACGGTCGTCGCGCAGCTGACGTCGGAGCCGGTGCGGACGGTCAGGGTCACGTCCCACTGGCCCTTGCCGTAGGTGTGGGTCGCGAATGGCCAGCTCGTCGTGTCCTGGGCCCCGTCACCGAAGGTCCAGAGGAAGCTCGTCGGGGCCAGGTTCGAGATGCCGGTGAGCGTCACGTTCAACGGGGCCGAGCCCTGGGTCACGTTCGCCGAGAAGCTGATCGTCGGGGCCGTGCAGGGCGTCGAGGTCGGGGTCGGCGTGGGGCTCGGGCTCGGCGACGGGCTCGGGCTCGGCGACGGGCTCGGCGACGGGCTCGGGCTCGGGCCGGCCCCCGGGTTGAACACGACCGCGCCCGACGAGACCCCGAGCGTCAGCGACGGCCCGAAGAACAGCCGGGGCACCGGGGTCAGGAACGTGAACGGGCTGCTGACGGTGACCTTGTAGGTGTCGCCCTCGAGGCAGGCCGTCAGGCTCGCCCGAAGGGTGCCGTCGGGGGCGGTGCAGGTCTCGGTCGTCGTCACGCCCGAGCTGCCCGCCTCCTGCGTCACGTGCCAGGCGACGTTGTTCGGGTCGGTGCAGCCCACGGTCGAGGTGGCGCACTGGGGCGTCGTCGCGCCATAGATCGCGCCCTCCTTGGCCGCGTTCGTCATGGCGACGTACGAGAAGAAGAGGCGCCCGGCGTCGATCGTGGTCGCGAGCAGGACCAGCATGATCGGCAGCACGAGGGCGAACTCCACGAGGCTCTGGCCCTGGGAGCCTCGCTTGCGCCCGGATACGAAGGACATCCTGGCCCCCATGCGTGAGTCGACGCTGGGGATGCTCGGCGCGCCACCTTGCACGGTGCCTTCCAACGTTGCGCCCATGCATAGCCCGGGCGGGGCACCGCCGGGGGGCTAGAAGGTCACGGGCGAGGTGTGCCGCCCGGGCCTGGAATCAGGGAGCCGCGCCTTTGCGGGCGCGGCTCCCGATCCCCGAGATCCGAGGCGCTCGCGTCGACTACGGGTACGTCGCCTGGCTCGTTCGCGGCTCGATCAGCGTGGGCGTCGCCGAATCGGGGCCGTCGTACGTTTGGTCGATCTCGACACCGCCGGTGAAGAACACCGTCCACGCGACGATCTGCCCGATGTCGTGGTGGTTCGGCTGACCTGCGACCTTGACATTATCGAACGGCGCATAGATCAAACCGCGATAGTCGATGCCGGTGCTCGTCGAATTCATGTCGATGATGTTCGTCGTGGACGCCGCGCTGCCTCCGGTGCCGCAGTTGGCGGCGCTCCGACAGACATACGCCGCCAGCCCACGCTCGAATGGGCTCGTCGGGATCGCATAGGTCGGCGAGGGTCCCGTGCTCCACGAATAGTTGCCGCCGCTCGTCCAGGCGCCGTACTTGCAGTCCAGGCCACCGCAGCCGTTGGCGCTCGCGTTGAGCGAGATGGATGCGCCTGAGTTCATGTTCAGGGTCGCGCCATGGTCGAAGACCAACGTCACCCCGTTGCCGATCACGAGTCCGCTGTTGTTGATATCGAGTGTCCCGGTGATGTAATAGATACCATTCTTCTTCCCTGGCACGCCGCCATATGTCGGATCCAAGAGAACGCACTTCCCGTTTGGGATCTTGATATCCACGTACCTGCCAGCCGGCAAACGGTCCACGTTGCCCGACACCGGGCAGGTATCACCAACGCGGCTCGTCGTCGCGTTGGGCGGAGTGCCTCGCTCCTCGAGGCAAGTGCTGCCGCCAACTCCATAGGTCAGGCAGGGTGCCGGGTAGTTGGGGTCAGGCACTTCCTGGACGAACTGCACCGGGATCGGGTTGTTCGCCGAATCGATCACCTGGTTCGCCGTCCAGCCGTTCCCGCCGGTCATTCCGGACACGTTCTCGACCAGGTACGGGCCATAGCTGTCCCCGGTCGAGCTAGAGAACTTCATGTACGTGTCGGATGCGGTCCCGTTGATGGACATGCCCCAGTTGCCACCAACGTCCCCATCATGGACGTTGAGCACGGTGCCGCCGTTGATGTTGATGTCAGCTGGGGCCGGATTTGGCAGCTGCCCATGCTTACGCAACGTGATCACGGCGAACCGATTTGGGAACGTCCCGGCATTGGCCCATGCTGGGATCGTCTTCTGCCCGATCCCGAAGATGCCGCTGAAGAACGACGGGTTCTGGGCCTCGATCCAGACGAAGACCGTCCCGTTCGTGGAGCCGTATTGACCTGGATACTTCGTGCCCGCATCGCTCGCGGGGGACGCGACCCAGACCCTGTAGCCGGCCGCGAGGACACCAGTGCCGCCTGCGGTGGAGGCACCGGCTGTCGCCGCCAAGGCGGCCGAGTCCACGCCCAGGCCGAGTTGGCTGTTTAGAGAATCCCACGCTGCCTGCCGCGCCTCGGTGTGCTTCAGCGAAGTCAGCGGACGGCTCAGATGGGCCGCGCCTGCCAAGGTTGCGGCGTCCGCGGCAT
>JAPVSP010000331.1:0-1983 GCA_047519685.1 Chloroflexota bacterium | reverse complement strand
GTTCAGAGATTCTGTCGGTGTCGATAGCGGCGATGCCGCGTCTCGAGGCGCATCCGCTCGCCCTCGACCGGCACGATGCTGATCGAGCCGTCCTGCTCGAGCGCCGCCAGCTTCATCTCCGTGACGGAGGCGAGGCCGTGCTCCCGGAGCGCGGCCTCCAGGTCCTCGTCGTCGAGTCCCTCGTGGTCGAGCTCCGCCTGGATCCACGTGCCGTCCCGGCCGATGATCGTCACCGGGTGCTCGAGGAGCCGACGAACGAACGGGGACCGCCGCCGCAGCTCGGCGACGATCCGGTTGAGGGTGAAGATCGTCACGATGATGACGAGAGCGCCGGGGAGCGACGCGTCCGGCCCGGTCATCGCCGGCTGGAGTGCGTTCGCCGCGAGGAGGACGAGCGCCAGGTCGAAGATCGTGAACTGGCCGAGCTCGCGCTTGCCGAACAGCCGGAGTGCGGCCAGGAACATCAGGTAGACGACGACGCTCCGCACGACCAGCTCGAGCGGCCCGACACCCAGGCGCCACATCTCGTCCACGGCCGCTCCCGGATCGTCGCTACAGGCGGAAGCGGTCGGTGAGGCGCAGCTCGATCTCGTCGGCCAGGGATGCCGCGACCCGGCCCGCGAACCGATCGACGAGGCGACCCATGAGGGGCCGGCGGATCCGGACGACGGCGCCGCGCGCTGGGACCCCGGCCATGTCCGCCGCGATCTCGACGGCCCGCTCGGTGTCGCCGATCTCGTCGACCAGGCCGAGAGCGCGCGCCTGCTCGCCGAGCCAGACCTCCCCGGTCGCCAGCTCGCGGACCGTCTCCTCGGGCAGGCGTCGGGCGTGCGCGACCCGCCGAATGAAGGCGTCGTAGATCGCCTCGACGAGCGCCCGCTCCTTGGCGGTCTCCTCGTCGGATGGCGCGCGCCAGGGCGCGCCCATGCCCTTCAGGTGCCCGGCGCGGCTCTCGCTGACCGAGACGCCGAGGCGCTCGAGGAGGCTGGGGATCCGGGGCCCCGCCGAGATGACGCCGATCGAGCCGACGATCGCGCTCGGGTTCGCGACCACCCGCTGCGCGGCCATCGCGGCGAGGTAGGCGCCCGAGGCGCCCGTCCCGCGGATCGAGGCGACGAGCGGCTTCTTCGAGGCCAGGCGCTCCAGCGCGAGGAACAGGTCGTCGGAGGCGCTGGCCGAGCCTCCTGGCGAGTCGATGTCCACCACGACGGCCGGCACCCGCTTCGACTCGCGGAGTCTCTGGGCCAGCTCGATCCACTCGGCCGTCCGCCCGGCGCCCCCGATGGGGCCGTACAGCCGGATGATGGCGACGCGGCCTCGCGGCACGCGGCTGCGGCGACCGCCGAGGAGGCTCCGGAGGAGTCGGAGGAGCAGCGAGGAGCGCGACAGCGTGGTCATGGCCGCGCCAGCCTAGCGCAGGTGGCGCGGCGCGGGGCGCGCGGACGCAGGCCGACCAGGTACGCTAGGTCGACGCCTCGCCGGCGAAGAGGGCCCGGCGCGAGACAGGGAGGGACGCGTGCATCTCCGAGCCCGGTCGGGTGCCGCCGTCGCCGCCGCCCTCGCCATCACCCTGGGGTCGGCGGTCGCCTCCGCGGTCCAGCCCGCCGACGGGAGCTTCCGTGCACCCCTCCGGCTCGGGTTCCCGGCCGGCGACGACTGGGAGCCCGCGGTGGCGAGCGACCGGGCCGGACACGTCTATGCGCTCTACACCCACTACGGGGCGGACCCCGCCTGCCCCGTCTGCGCGAGCCCTCACTCCGAGCTCCAGGTCTCCGACGATCGGGGTCGGACCTGGACGGCTCCGCGACCCCTCGCGCCCGCCGCCGTTCGCCAGGACGACCCACAGGTCGTCGTCGACCCAGTCGACGGCTCGACGGTCTACGCCTCGTACATGGAGGGCGACAAGGCCAGCATGTACGTCGCGCGGTCGACGGACTTCGGGGCCACGTGGGCCCCGATCCTGGTCGAATCGCTCCAGCGGGG
>JAPVSP010000330.1:0-5106 GCA_047519685.1 Chloroflexota bacterium | reverse complement strand
GTGACGCCCTGGCTCCGGTAGACCTTCTGGACCTCCTTGACCAGGTAGCGCTGGACGGCGTCTCGGCCCCGGGTGTCGAGGTACTCCTGCGGGTTGATCGGGCCGTCGGTGATCGGATCGCCCGCCCTGACTTCCTGGCCGTTCTCGACGAGGAGCTTGGCGTTGTGCGGGATGAGGTATTCGCGTTCCACCACGTCCTCGGCGCGCACGAGGAGCCCGTCGTCGCCCCGGGCCAGGAAGCCCTTGACCGGTGCGGTGACCTCGGCGGCCGCCGCGCCGTCGGTGGGTTCGACGCGGGCCAGCACCTGGCCGGCATCGACCAGGTCGCCAGGGGCGGCGAGCAGCTCGGCGCCGGCGGGCAGGGCGACGGTCGTGTCGTACTGCTCGCGGCTTGTGACCTTGACCTTCGTGCCGGTCTCGCTGCGGATGATCTCGGCGACGCCGTCGATGTGGCTGATCTCGGCCTTGCCCTTGGGCACCCGAGCCTCGAACAGCTCCTCGACGCGCGGCAGGCCGGCGGTGATGTCGAGGCCGGCGACACCGCCGGTGTGGAACGTCCGCATCGTCAGCTGGGTGCCGGGCTCGCCGATCGACTGCGCCGCGATGATGCCGACGGCCTCGCCGATCCCGACGAGCTCGCCGGTCGCGAGGTTGCGACCGTAGCAGTAGCGACAGACGCCGTGGCGCGCCTCGCAGGTGAGCGGCGACCTGACCAGGACCTCGTCGATCCCGGCGTCATCGATGGTTCGCGCGACGTCCTCGGTGATCTCCTGGTTGCGCTCCACCAGGAGGACCTGGGCCTCGCTCTTCTTGACCTTGACACGCGGATCCGGGAGCGGCGCGGCTGCGAGCCGGCCGACCAGGCGCCTCTGATAGGCGCTCGGCTCGTCGGCCGACTCGGAGCGGATGATCCAGCTCCCCTCCTCGGTCCCGCAGTCGTCCTCGCGGGTGATGACGTCCTGGGCGACGTCCACGAGCCGCCGGGTCAGGTAGCCCGAGTCGGCCGTCCGCAGGGCGGTGTCGGCCAGGCCCTTCCGAGCTCCATGGGTGGAGATGAAGTACTCGAGGACCGTCATCCCCTCCCGGAAGTTGCTTCGGACGGGGACGTCGATGATCCGGCCCGAGGGATCGGCCATCAGGCCACGCATCGCGCCCAGCTGGCCGATGTTGCCCTTGTTCCCCCGGGCGCCGGAGGCCGTCATCATGGTCACCGGCCCGAACGGGTCGAGCCGGGACATCATGGCGTTCGACATCTCCTCGGTGGTGCGCTTCCACAGGTCGACGACCTGCTCGTAGCGCTCCTCCTCGGTGATGAGCCCCCGCTGGAACTGTCGGTCGATCTCGGCGACCGACCCGTCGGCCTCGGCGAGGCGCGTGGCCTTGTCCTCGGGCACGAGGATGTCCCACAGCCCGATGGTCACGCCGCCGCGCGTGGCGTAGTCGAACCCCACGGTCTTGATGCCGTCGACCAGGTGCGCCGTCGCGATCGGCCCGAGCAGCCGGTAGCAGTCGTCGACGAGCCGCTTGAGCTCCGCCCGCGCCATGACCCGGTCCGAGTAGCGGAGCCGGTCGGGCAGGATCTGGTTGAAGAGGACCCGGCCGACGGTCGTCCGCACCCGGGCGGGGACCAGCTCGCCGCGCTCCTCGTCCCAGGTCCGGACCTCGGCCACGACCTCCTCGTGGAGGGTGACGGTCCGGAGCTGGTAGGCGAGGATCGCCTCCGCCTCGTCGCCGAAGATGCGGGGCGCCTTGCCCTTCCGCTCCGGCCCCGGCATCGTCAGGTAGTAGCAGCCGAGGACCATGTCCTGGGTCGGCGCCACGACCGGCGAGCCGTCGGCCGGCGAGAGCAGGTTCGCGGTCGACAGCATCATCGTCCGCGCCTCTTCCTGGGCGGCCGTCGAGAGCGGCACGTGGACCGCCATCTGGTCGCCGTCGAAGTCGGCGTTGAAGGCGGTGCAGACGAGCGGGTGGATCTGGATCGCCGAGCCCTCGACGAGGACGGGCATGAAGGCCTGGATGCCCAGCCGGTGGAGCGTCGGAGCGCGGTTGAGCAGGACCGGGTGGTCCTTGATGACCTCCTCCAGGACGTCCCAGACCTCGGGCCGGACGCGCTCGACGATGCGCTTGGCGCTCTTGATGTTGTGGGCGAAGCCCTTCTCGACGAGCTGCCGCATGACGAACGGCTTGAACAGCTCGAGCGCCATCTTCTTGGGCAGGCCGCACTGGTGGAGCTTGAGCTCCGGCCCGACGACGATGACGGAGCGGCCGGAGTAGTCGACACGCTTGCCGAGCAGGTTCTGGCGGAACCGGCCCTGCTTGCCCTTGAGCATGTCGGACAGGCTCTTGAGCCGGTGGTTCCCGGTGCCGGCGATCGCCCGGCCACGGCGGCCGTTGTCGATGAGGGCGTCGCACGCCTCCTGGAGCATCCGCTTCTCGTTGCGGATGATGATCTCGGGCGCGCCCAGCTCGAGGAGCCGCTTGAGACGGTTGTTCCGGTTGATGACGCGCCGATAGAGGTCGTTCAGGTCGGAGGTCGCGAACCGACCGCCGTCGAGCTGGACCATCGGGCGAAGGTCCGGCGGGATGACCGGCAGCACGGACAGGATCATCCACTCCGGCCGGGTGCCGGATCGGCGGAACGCCTCGATCAGGCGGAGCCGCTTGATCGCCTTCTTGCGCCGCTGGCCGGAGGTCGTCCGGACCTCCACGTGGAGCTGGCGCCCCAGCGTCTCGAGGTCCATCCGGCCGATGATGTCGCGGATTGCCTCCGCGCCCATGCCGGCCCAGAAGATCCGCCCGGCCCGGGCGCCCGAGCCGTACTTCTCGTCGAGCACGCGCCACTCGGTCTCGCCGAGCGTGAGCATCGGCTTCAGACCCTCGATCTCGTCGCGCGCCTTGCGGATCTCGTCCTTCAGCCCCTGTGCCTGCTCCTGCAGCTTCTCGCGCTCATGCTGGAGCGTCTCGTCGATGCCGGCACGAAGGTCGGCGACCTTCTGGTCGACCGCCCGCTCCTCGTCGGACTCACGCTGCTGGAGCTCGGCGTTGAGTCGCTCCGTCTCGGCCCCGGCGATCTTGCGGAGCCTGGCGAGGGCGTCCTTGCCGGCGCCTCCAGCGGCGGCCACGATGACCTCGCCGGTCGGCTCGAAGGCGATCGTGTCCTCGCTCTTGGCCGACCCGAGCGCCGCGAGGCGCTCCTCGACGGCCTTCGCCTGGGCGGCGATCTCCTCGGTCCGCGCGGCCCGCTGCGCCTCGAGGTCGGCCCTCGTGCGCGCGAGCGCGACGTTCAGCTCGTCCTTCTTGCGGCTGAAGTCCGCCCGCAGCTCGTCCTCCAGCGCGGCGAGCGACTCGCCGGCCTTGCCGCCGCGACCCGCGGCCTCCTCGTCGAGCTGGGCCAGGGCCCGGCGCCGGGCGTCCTCGTCGACGTGGGTGACGATGTACAGCGCGAAGTAGAGGATGCGCTCGAGGTTCCGCGGGCTGATGTCGAGCAGGATCCCGAGCCGGCTCGGCGTGCCCTTGAAGTACCAGATGTGGCTGACGGGGCTGGCCAGCTGGATGTGGCCCATCCGCTCGCGGCGGACCTTCGAACGGGTGACCTCGACGCCGCACTTGTCGCAGATGATGCCCTTGTAGCGGATCCGCTTGTACTTCCCGCAGTAGCACTCCCAGTCCTTGGTCGGACCGAAGATGCGCTCGTCGAACAGCCCGTCCTTCTCCGGCTTGAGGGTCCGGTAGTTGATGGTCTCGGGCTTCGTCACCTCGCCCTTCGACCACTCACGGATCTGGTCGGGGGACGCGAGCGAGATGCGGATCGCGTTGAAGTTATTGACCTCGAGCATGGCTCTCCTCCGCGTCGTCGCCTGGCTCGACGACGCGATGCGGACCGGGGGCGAACGGGGCCGGTCCGGCCGGGCGCCGGCCCCGCTTGGGGGTGTGCAACGGTACGGGTGCTGGGTCTCGGTCAGTCCTCGAACCCGGCGAGATTGATCCCGCCGAGGTCGGGCAGCAGGTAGCCGGAGGCGTCGTCCTCGGCGAGCGGGATCTCCTCGTCGTTCTGATCGAGGATCTCGGCGTTCAGCCCGAGGCTGCGGAGCTCCTTGATGAGCACCTTGAAGGATTCGGGAACGCGCGGTGGCTGGATCTCCTCGCCCTTCACGATCGCCTCGTACGTCTGGACGCGGCCGAGGACGTCGTCGGACTTCACGGTCAGGAGCTCCTGGAGGATGTTCGCCGCGCCGTACGCCTCCAGTGCCCAGACCTCCATCTCGCCGAACCGCTGGCCACCGAACTGGGCCTTGCCACCGAGCGGCTGCTGGGTGATCAGGCTGTACGGGCCCGTCGACCGGGCGTGGATCTTGTCCTCGACGAGGTGGTGGAGCTTGAGCATGTAGATGTAGCCGACCGTGATCGGCCGGTCGAACGCCTCGCCGGTGCGCCCGTCGCGGAGCTCGATCTTGCCGTCGAGCGGCAGGCCGGCGTCCTTGAGCTCCTGGCGGATCTGCTCCTCGCTCGCCCCATCGAAGACCGCGGTCGCGGCCATCTCGCCCTTGGCGTGGAGGGCCCAGCCGAGGTGGGTCTCCAGGATCTGGCCGATGTTCATCCGGCTCGGCACGCCGAGCGGGTTGAGGATGATGTCGACCTGGGTCCCGTCGGGCAGGAACGGCATGTCCTCGGCCGGCAGGATCTTCGCGATGACGCCCTTGTTGCCGTGTCGGCCGGCCATCTTGTCGCCGACCGAGACCTTGCGCTTCTGAGCGACCGAGACGCGGACCAGCCGGTTGACGCCCGGCTGGAGGTCGTCGTTCCACTCGCGACGGAACTCGCGGACCTCGACCACCTTGCCCCGCTCGCCGTGGGGCAGGCGGAGGGACGAGTCCTTCACCTCGCGGGCCTTCTCGCCGAAGATCGCCCGCAGGAGGCGCTCCTCCGCGGTCAGCTCCGTCTCGCCCTTGGGCGTGATCTTGCCGACCAGGATGTCGCCCGGACGCACCTCGGCGCCGATGTAGACGATCCCCTCCTCGTCGAGGTCCTTGAGGGACTCCTCGCCGACGTTCGGGATGTCGCGGGTGATCTCCTCGGGGCCGAGCTTCGTGTCGCGCGACTCGATCT
>JAPVSP010000329.1:0-1928 GCA_047519685.1 Chloroflexota bacterium | reverse complement strand
GCGGGCTGGGCCCGTCATGAGCGCACGCCGCACCCTCGCGGTCGCTCGCCGGATCGTCGAGGGGTTCCGGCGGGATCGCCGGACGCTCGGGCTCATCTTCGTCGTGCCGATCGTGGTCATGGCGCTCGTTGGCTGGGTCATCCGGGACGAGGCGGCACCGACGAACCGGCTCCTCGTGGTGAACGAGGCCGGCGCCGCCGGCGCCCAGCTCGAGGCCGCGCTCCGGGAGGCCGCGGGCCGACTCGACCCGGCGCTCGGCGTCCGCCTCGTCGACGACGCGGCCGATGCCTCGACGGCCCGGCTGCGGATCCGGGACGGGGCGGCCGACGTCGCGCTGGTCCTGCCGTCCGGCCTGGCCTCGGACGTCGCCGCGGGCCGACCGCCGACGATCCGGGTCATCACCGCCGGCACCGACCCGATCGCCGATGGGTCGCGCCTCGCCGTCCTCCAGCGACTGCTGGCGGGTGCCGCGATCGGCGCCCTGCCCGGGGGTGCCCGGGGCCTCACCCCGGAGCTCGTGCACGAGACGGTCTACCTCACGCCGGACGCCGACACGGTCGACGTCCTGGCCCCGGTCTTCCTCGCCTTCTTCTGCTATTTCTTCGTGTTCATCCTGACCGGCATCAGCTTCCTCCGCGAGCGGATCGGCGGGACCCTCGAGCGGCTCCTGGCGACGCCAGTGACGCGCGGCGAGATCGTCATCGGCTACGGGCTTGGGTTCGGCCTGTTCGCGACGCTCCAGGTCGCGGTCCTCATCGCGTTCGTCCTCGGTCGCGTCGATGTCCCGGCGGTCGGGCCGCTCCCGTCGTTCTGGATCGGGCTGGGTGTCGGGAGCGCCGGGAGCCCCCTGCTCTCGTTCCTCGTCGCCGTCCTGCTGGCGCTCGGCGCCGTGAACCTGGGGATCTTCCTCTCGACGTTCGCCGGCACCGAGCTGCAGGTCATCCAGTTCATCCCGATCGTCATCGTGCCCCAGGGACTCCTGTCCGGGATCTTCTGGCCGATCGATCGGCTGCCGGGCGTGCTCCAGCCGATCGCCCACGTCCTGCCGGTCACGTATGCGGTCGACGCCCTGCGTGAGGTCATGCTCAAGGGGGCCGACCTCGCCTCCGGCAGCGTCCAGCTCGACCTCGCGGTCCTGCTGGGGGTGGCGCTCGTCTTCGTCGTCCTCGCGACCCGGACGATCAAGCGCGAGGTCGCCTGACGGTCGCACGGTGGACCCGCCGCACCCTCGGGCCGCCGCCGGGCGCCCTCGGGGGGCCGGTATCCTTCCTTCATGGCCGTCCCCCCGCCCGCGCGCCCGACCCCGTCGCGACTCGTCGTGGCCATCGACGGCCCCGGCTCGTCCGGCAAGAGCAGCGTCGGCGCGGCGCTCGCCGCCGCGCTCGGCTACCGGTTCTGCGACACCGGCCTGCTGTATCGCGCGCTCACCTGGCTGGCGCTCCGGCGCGACCTGCCCCTGGACAGCCCGCCCGGCCTGGTCGCCCTGGTGCCGCAGGTCGCCCTGGCCGAGAGCACGGGCGGTCGCCTCGACCGAGTCCTCGTGGCGGGGGTCGACGTGACGAGGGAGGTCCGCCGCCCGGACGTCGACCGGCGGGTCAGCGAGGTGGCGCGGGTCGGCGAGGTCCGGGCCGCGCTCCTGCCCCGGCAGCGGGCGCTCGCCGCCGGCGGAGGGATCGTGATGGCGGGGCGGGACATCGGCACGGTGGTGCTGCCCGACGCCGACCTCAAGATCTACCTCCAGGCGACCGCGGAGGAGCGATCGCGCCGCCGCGCCCTCGAGCGCGGGCTCGACCCGGACGGCCCCGCGGCCGCGGCGATCCTCGAGGCGCTCCGCCGCCGCGACGCCATCGATGCCGGCCGCGAGGTCGCGCCTCTGCGCATCGCACCGGATGCCGTCGTCGTCTCGAGCGACGGGCTCGAGATCGAGG
>JAPVSP010000328.1:0-9678 GCA_047519685.1 Chloroflexota bacterium | reverse complement strand
TCCTGGGTGACGACGGGGTTCGTGGCCCCCGGCGTCAGCGTCGGGTCTGGCTCGCCGGGGAGCCGCCCGGTCCCCGTCGGCGAGGCAGCCTGTGTCTCGGGCGTCGCGATCTCGGTCCCGGGCGAGCTCGAGGAGCCAGTCTCGGAGGAGGGGGACGGGCTGCCGGTCGAGCTGCAGCCCGCGACGACGAGCGCGGCCACGACGAGCGGCACGTTCACCCGCCGGAGCATCACGAGGATGCTGCGCTCCATCCCCAGTCCGAACTCGACAGGCGGTCGGGTCTACCCGACGCATGCCTGCGTCGGGTCACTGTGCATCCGCAATGGCCCACGACGCAAGGTCCGGCCGATGCCCGGCCGGTCAGCCCCGCGGTCCTGGCATTCACAACCGTGACGAGCACGATGAGCAGTCAGTGTGCGTTGGCGCATCGGGGCTTCGTCCTATGGCGGCGCAGACCGACGTGTACCTTTGACGCTTGATGCCGCCTGTCGACGCTGCCGCACCGGGCCCATCCGCGGCCATCCCGATCGGGCTTGCTTCTGAGCCTGCCGCGGCGACCGGGCTGACTGCGGCCGAGGCCGCAGACCGCCTCCGGCGAGACGGCCCGAACGCAATCGGCGGCAGCGGGCGCCGGACGCGAGTCGTGATCCTGGTCTCCCAGGTGGCCAGCCCGCTCGTCCTGATACTCGTCGGCGCGAGCCTCGTGAGCCTGGTCGTCGGCGACGAGATCAATGCCTCGATCATCCTCGCCATCGTCTTCTTGAGCGCCGCCCTCGGTTTCGTCCAGGAAGCGCGCTCGGAAGCGGCGGTCGCCGCGCTCCAAGCGCGCCTCACGCTCCGCGCGACCGTCGTGCGGGACGGGGAGCAACGGGAGATCCCGATCCATGACGTGGTCTGCGGCGACCTCGCGGTCCTGGGCGCCGGGGATATCGTGCCGGCCGACGGCCGCGTCATCGAGGCCAACCATCTCTACGTCGATGAAGCCTCGCTCACCGGCGAGTCGGCACCGGCCATCAAGACACGGCGGGAAGGGGCACTCGATCCGGCTCGCGACGACGACCGCGACGGCCTCCTCTTCTTCGGCACGAGCGTCGTCAGCGGCACCGGTCGAGCGGTCATCACTGCCACCGGGGCGCGGACGAGCTACGGCGAGATCGCACAGCGGCTTGCCGAGCGGGCTCCCGAGAACGACTTCCAGCGCGGCGTGCGGACCTTCGGGTTCCTCATCTTTCGCGTCACCGCGATCCTGGTCATCGCGGTCCTTGCCATCAACGTGGCGCTGCACCGCCCGGTCCTCGAATCGCTCCTCTTCGCGATCGCCCTCGCCGTTGGCCTCACACCCGAGCTGCTGCCCGCGATCGTCACCCTCAACCTCACCCAGGGCGCCCACGCCCTTGCCGCGCACGGCGTGCTCGTCAAGCGCCTCCCGGCGATCCAGAACCTCGGCAGCGTCACCGTCCTCGCCACCGACAAGACGGGGACCCTGACGGAAGGACGCCTGGCGTTCGTTCGCGCGGTCGGGATCGACGGCGAGGACAAGGACGAGGCGGCCCAAACGCTCGAGTTCGCCTATCTCAACAGCCACTTCCAGACGGGCTTCACCAACCCCCTCGATGCGGCCCTCTTGTCGGGCACCCCTGAGCCGGGAGATCTCGCGACGTATCGGAAGGTCGCCGAACTCCCATACGACTTCTCCCGGCGGCTCCTGAGCGTGGTGGTGCAGCGCGAGGGCGAGCAGCCGCTCCTCGTGACGAAGGGCGCGCCCGAGGCCGTGATCCTTCGCGCCAGCCGAGTCCGCGAGGACCACTCGGCGCGGCCGATCGAGACCACCGAGCATGAGCGTCTCGCGAAGCTCGTCGATACTGCCTCCGCCGAGGGGTTCCGAATGGTGGCGGTGGGGTCACGAGCCCTCGCCACCGAGGAGCTCCGTGCCCCCACCGCGGGGGGTGCGGCGGCCAGCCTGGACGACGCGGCGCGGCTCGAGCGCGACCTCGTCTTCGAGGGGGTGATCCTCTTCAGCGATCCGCCCAAGGGCGGGGTCGCCGACACGATCGCCGAGCTCGCGCGCCAGGGCGTGGCGCTCAAGGTCGTCACCGGCGACAACGAGCTCGTCGCTCGGCATGTCGCCGGCCAGGTGGGGCTCACCGTCGAGGGCGTCCTGACCGGCGACGAGATGCGGACCCTGACCCACCCGGCGCTCGTGGCGCGAGCGAAGCGGACGACCATCTTCGCCCGGGTCGACCCCGACCAGAAGCTCCAGGTGATCCGCGCGCTCCACGACTCGGGCGCGGTCGTTGGCTACCTGGGCGACGGCATCAATGACGCCCCGGCACTGCACACGGCCGACGTCGGCATCAGCGTCGACAACGCGACCGACGTGGCGCGCGCGGCCGCCGACATCATCCTGCTCGAGCCGAGCCTGGAGGCGATCAGTCGGGGGGTGGTCGAGGGCCGGCGCACCTTCGCCAACACGCTCAAGTACATCCGAATGGGGACGAGCTCGAACTTCGGCAACATGCTGAGCATGACCGGGGCGGCGTTGCTGCTGCCGTTCCTGCCGATGACTCCGGGCCAGATCCTGCTCAACAACCTCATCTACGACGCCTCGCAGACGGCGATCCCCACGGACACGATCGATGACGACGCGCGCGCGGCGCCCGCCCGCTGGGATGTCCACGCGGTCCAGCGGTTCATGTTCATCTTCGGGCCGATCTCGTCGGTCTTCGACTACGTGACGTTCGGGCTGCTGGTGCTGGTCCTCGGGGTCAATGAGCGAGCCTTCCACACCGGCTGGTTCATCGAGTCGCTCTTCACCCAGGTCCTCGTCGTGCTCGTGATCCGGACGCGCCGGAGCCCGTTCTGGCTGAGCCGTCCGAGCCGCCCACTCCTTGGCGCGATCATCGTCGCTCTCGCGATCGCCGTGACCATCCCGTTGAGTCCGCTCGGCGACGTGCTCGGGTTCACCGCGCTGCCGATCGCGTTCTGGCTGCTCCTGGTCATCATCGTGACCGCGTATCTGGCGCTCGTCGAACTGGCCAAGCGGCGGTTCGAAACGCGCGCGAGATAGCCCGCTCGATGCCGACCAGCGGACACCGGTCGATCGGCTGGTGTGGCGCGTGCCCTCCGCAACCAGCTGGATCCCACTGCCGCAGTACCAGCACGTCGCCGTCGGTGATGGCATCGCCGATGGGCCCGAACACCTGGCCTACTGGCGCGTGAAGGTCGTGGAACCCGAACGGGCCCTGGTCTACTGGACGTTGCGCCATCCCTGGCGAGGCGCCCCGGTCGATCCGACAGGCGCGAGCGCTTTCTCGACACAGTCCGAGGTGGGCATGCACCGTTCATCCGGCCGGGCTGACCATCTCGTACCGGAGGTAGACCACACCGGAGCCGAAGGTCCTCGTCTCGGACGCACACTGCCATCCGTGGCACAGGCGCGACTGCCTCCGAGAAAGCGCGCGCGCACCGTGCGCGTGGCACCGGCTCAGAGCCCTGCGGCCGAGAGCGTCGCGGTGGCCCTGGACGCGCACCCCCTCGTCGAGCGAGCCGCGGCCGAGGCGGCCGAGCTGGTGCTACTGCCCCACCTTCGTGCTCGTCGGGTCGGGCGGCCCATCGCTAGGCGCGGACCGACCCTGCGGGGCTGATGTTCTGGTTGAGCCGGAACACGTTGGTGGGGTCCCAGGTCGCCTTGAGCCGGGCCAACCGCTCGTACTTGTCCGGGCCGTAGGCGGCCGCAACACGCTCGTCGCCCGCACTCAGGAAGTTGACGTAGGTTCCGCCGGTGCTGAATGGCTCCGCGGCCGCGTAGAGGTCGCGAGCCCACGCGATCTGGGCATCGTCCGTGCCGGGATCCGTCCAGCGCGCGACGATGTTCAGGAGGTAGGGGGCCCCACGTTGGCCGAAGGCCGTCGCGTCGTCGGGGACCCGCGCGACCGCTCCGCCGAGGTGATGGATGTGAATCTCCGAACTCGGCGAGATCGACGGTCCGTGGAAGCGGACGAGCGTGTCGATGGCCTCATCGGATAGCCCGCCCAGATAGCCAGACTTGAAGTAGTTACGCGCCCCTGGGGTGAACAGTCCATCGAGAAGCGACTGCATGATCGTGTAGGGCATCGGGCCCAGGAGGTCGGTGATCGGCGTCCCGAGCTGGCGTAGCGGCGCCGCGAGCTTCCGTCCCTCGTCCGGCGAGCCGGCATACACGCCGACGACCGCGACGACCTTCTTGCCGTGGACGTCGGCCGGCAGGAATGGAGCTGGCGGTGCCGTCGTGAGGTTCACGAGCGTCGTCATCTCGTCCGGCAGGTTCGCCGTGTACTCGCGGTAACCGCGCAGGATCTGGGTCGCCTGATCGCCGGGGAAGAAGACGGGACCGGCGAGGATCGTCGGCCCGACGCGGTGAAGCCGGAACTCGAATGAGGTCACGATCCCGAAGTTCCCGCCCCCGCCACGAAGACCCCAGTACAGCTCCGGGTTCTCCCGCTCGCTGGCGCGGACGAGCCGACCATCGGCCGTGACGACGTCGGCAGCCACGAGGTTGTCGCAGGTCAGGCCGTGCTTGCGCATCAGCCAGCCGACCCCGCCGCCGAGGGCGAAGCCGGCGATGCCGGTCGAGGAGACGAGACCGCCGGTCAGTGCGAGCCCGAACGCCTGCGTTTCGTGATCGAGCTCTCGCCAGGTGACGCCGCCTTGGGCGACGACGAGCTGGGCGTCCGGGTCGACCCGGACGCCCTTCATCGGGGACAGGTCGACGACCATCCCACCGTCGGACGTCGAGAATCCAGGCAGGCTGTGCCCGCCACCCCGAACGGCCAGCTCGAGATCCTGGCTGCGCCCGAACTGGACAGCGGCGAGGACATCGGCGACGCCTGAGCAGCGGACGATGAGCGTGGGACGCTTATCGATCATCCCGTTCCAGACGGCGCGCGTCTCGTCGTAGTGCGGGTCGGCCGGCGTGATGACCTCACCCCGGACGCTTTCGCGAAGTTCCTGGATCGTCCCCTCGCCGAGGATCGTTCCCATCTGTCGCTCTCCTCCTGTCTGTCGCTCGGTCGACCGAGGATAGCTGCGAAGCCCTTGATCACAGCTTGACGACCGGTCCGGTCAACGCGCCCCACCGATGACTGGGGCGATCATCTGGACGCCCACGTCCACCAGGACGAGTTCGCCCACGGCAACGCCGGCCTGGACCTGTGCGACGCTCGTGAACGGCATGTCGGCGGGATCGAAGGCGGGCCCTGGGACCGCGAGGATGAGCGACCACGAGCCCGTGTACCCGGGCTGTCCCGGTGCCGTCGAAAGGACGTGATCGTGACGCAGGGCTGTGGCGTCCCCGTCGCAGTGATCCTGGGTGGCGAAGTCGTTGAGGATGACGTACAGCGTCGGCGTCGGCGCCGACCGAGAGGTCTCGATCAGGTTGGGCCCGAGTCCGAAGCAGGCGAACGTGCCGCCGTTCGGGTCAGCGCTGAACACCGCCGGCTGCAGGAACTGCACGATCTGGCCGTTGTAGAACGCCGTCTCCACCCGAGGTTGACCGCCAACGGCCGTCCCCGCCACCAGGGCGGCCGCGATGGCGCCCGACGCGGCTGCGCGCGCGAATCGATCGATGCCCACTTCCGTTCCCTCCGTTTCCTCGTCCGTGGAACTCCGGTGCCGAGCGGCGCCGACGGACTGGGGAACCGTGATCGACTCGACTGAATTCGCACGTATCGGCGGCTTAATGCCTCGCTTGATGTGGGACGATCGGCGTCCGGCGAGGCCCCCGGCGATGCTTCCCGGCCGATCCCGGTGCGCCGAGCGTCAGGCATTCGGCCTCGCCGTGGCGATCGCCGAGCCGCCTGAAGATCCTCAGCGCATCGGCGGTGAGGCTCGCGGCGCGCTCCGACCGACCGTCGAGCCGTGTGACCGCTGCCAGCTGAACGAGGGCCCAGGCGATCCACCGGGCGCGGCCGGTGATCCGGATCGCCACGAGGCTCTCCTCGAGCAGCCGACATGCCTCGCCGACCTCGCCCTTCGCAAGGGCAAGGCTGGCGAGGTTGCCCAGCGTGGCGCCGTAGCCCCACATGTCGCCGCGCCGCCGGAAGGCCGTAGCGCTGTCGTCGAGCAGGATCTGTGCGCGGGCGAGGTCGCCCTCGGCGATGGCGAGGTTGCCGAGGTTCCCTTGGGCCAGTCCGGTCCCACGTGAGTCGCCGATCCGGCGGCGGATCGCGAGGCATTCCTCGAGCAGATCGCGCGCCCGTGCGAACTCGCCGACGGCGGTCGCGAGATTCCCGAGCCGGCCCAGAGCGTGCGCGATCGCACGCTCGTCGCCGACCGCGCGAAACAGCGCCAGGCTCTCTTCAAGGTCCCGCTTCGCCCCTTCGGGATCGCCGGACACCCTGCTCAGCATTCCCCGGTTCGCCAGCACGTAGCCGACCGCGGTCCGGCAGGCGACGTCCTGGAATGGCGCGAATGTCTCCTGGAAGGCCATCCGCGCGGAGCCGGTCTCGGGTTGCGGCACGAGGATCTCGCCGAGGTCGAGCATCGGCGGCGCCACGTCCGTCGCCTGTGTCGAGGCGCGGAAGAGGGTCAGGCTCTGGTCGACGAGCGCCTCTGCCTCGCGATGATCGCCGGCATACCAGCGCACCACCGCCAATCCATGAAGCGCTGCGGCCTGCCCCGGCCCAAAGCCGGCCCCGGCTGCGACGTCGAGGCTTCGCCGATACGCCTTCTCGGCGGCCTCGAGGTCGTCCTCCGACCAAGAGGCCACGCCGAGCACCTGGAGCGCCCGGCACGCCCCCTGAGCATCACCGAGTTCCCGGTAGATCGCCAACGCCTCGTCCGCATGCCGAGCGCCGGCGCCTGTTTCGCCCGAGCGGATGGTGAGCGCTGCCAGACCGATCAGCGCGCGGGCGCGCTCCACGGTCGGCGTCGCTGGCCGGTCCAGCGCCCGCCCGAGCCAGCGTCGGCCTTCGGCGAGGTAGCCGTGCCACAGCCAGGACTGCCACATGCTGGCGGCGAGGCGAAGGGCGCGGTCCACGTCGGCGGAAAGGCTCCGGTCGAGGGCAGCCCGGAGGTTGTCGTGGTCGAGTTCCTGCCGGGCGAGGGACGCCTGCCAGTCGGGGCTTGGCAGGGCGGCTTCGGCCTGGTCCGCGAGTGCGAGGGCCCAGATAGCATGGGCGGCCTCCGTCGCCTCGCGCTCGCCGCGCTCGACGAGTCGATCGCGACCATACTCGCGGACTGTCTCGAGCAGACGGTAGCGGGGCTCCGCGGCCGCGTCGTCGAGCGCGACGAGGGATTGATCGACGAGGTCGCCGAGCAGGCGAAGGACGTCGCTTGAGCCCACCCCGGCCCCGGGACACACGATCTCGACGGCCTCGAGTGGCGCTCCACCGACGAAGACCGACAGCGCTCGAAGCACCCGGCGCTGCGGCTCCGTGAGCAGGTTGTAGCTCCAGTCGAGGGTCGCCTTGAGCGTTTGCTGGCGCGACAAGGCGGTGCGGCTTCCGCCGACCAGGAGTCGGAAGCGGTCGTCGAGTCGATCCGCTATCGCCGTGACCGGCAGGACGGCAACGCGCGACGCTGCGAGCTCGATCGCAAGCGGCAGGCCGTCGAGATGGTGACACAGCCGGGCGACCGCCGGCGCGTTCCGGGCCGTGAGTGAGAACGTCGGAAGAATGGCTTGGGCGCGCTCGATGAACAGCCGGACGGAATCGATGGGGGCAAGCTCGCCCGGCTCCATGACGGCGTCCGGGTCGGGGACGGGCAGCGAGGGCACGCGAAACACGACTTCGCCCGGGATCCGGAGGGACTGCCGGCTGGTCGTCAGGATCCGAAGATTCAGGCACCCGGTGAGCAACGCCTGGGCGGTGGACGCGCATGCCTCGACGAGGTGCTCGCAATTGTCGAGGAGCAGGAGCAGGCGCCGGTCAGCGACATGCCGGATCACCAGCTCGACGAGTGAGGCGGCCTGCTGCTCACGCACGTCGAACACATCTGCGATCGCCTGGATGACGAGCGCCGGGTCGCTCACGGCCGCCAATTCCACGAGCCAGACGCCGTCGCGGTACGCGCTCATCTGAGCGGCGGCGGCCTCGATCGCCAGCCGGGTCTTGCCGGCGCCGCCGGGGCCCGTCAGCGTGAGTGCCCGACTGCCCGCAAGTAGCTGCTCGATCTCGCGCATTTCGCGCTCGCGCCCGACGAAGCTGCTGAGCTGGACGGGCAGGTTGTGCGGTCGCCGCCCGACCGTCCGGTGGGCAAACGGACGGCTTGACTCGAGCGGGAATGGTGGCGAGCCCAGGCTGGCCCCTCTCGGGGGCGCCGCACTCCCGACGATCGTGGGGGCTGCCGACCCGACGCGGCCCTCGAGGATGTCACGGTAGAGCTGCCGGCTCTCGTCGGAGGGCTCGACCTCCAGCTCGCGCGCCAGCACAGCGCGCAGCCGCTCGTACTGGCGAAGCGCCATCCGTCGGTGATCGCCGATGGCGTACAGCCGCATCAGACTCCTGTGGGCGCCTTCGTCGGCACGGTCGTGCTGGAGGAGCTCGCGGAGAGTCTCGGTCGCGGCTTCGCGGTCCCCCTCGCGCTCCTGCAGCTGGGCGAGCCGGGTGAGGAGCGTGAGATAGTCCTGGGCGAGGGCCTCCCGGGGACCCTCCGCCCAATCCGCATATCGATCGTCAGGCAGAAGCTCGCCGCGATACAGCTCGCGGGCCGCGAGGTGGCCGGAGAGCCCGGACGCGATCGTGGCCTCGCGAACGGCGGACGCAAAGGTCTCGGCGTCGACCCAGACTTCTCCGTTCGGGCAGAGACTGAGCACGCCCTCGCGCAGGATGAGGATGCCCTGGCCACCCTCGTCGGTCCCGCTGAGCGCGGTACGAGCGACGCGGAGTGCCTGGTGGAGACTGTTCAGGGCCGCGTCGGCCGGGCGATCCGGCCAGAGCTGCTCCATGGCCTGCTCGCGGTGGAGACGGTGGCCGGGCGTGAGAGCCAGTACCTTCACGAGCTCGCTCGCCTTGCGCAGGCGCCAGGCCGACGCAGGGACCAGGCGACCGTCGACCTCGACGTCGAAGCCGCCGAGCAGGCGAATCCGGACAGATGACTCCGCGGAGCTCGACCCGAGTGGTCCTGTCGAGGTGGCCATGCTCATTGCTCCATCTCGACGGAGGGTACTAGCGTCGGCAACGGAGGCGCGGCCGGCGAGTCGAGCACAGACGACAGCTACTCGGCGCTGACTGCACCGGTGACGGGAACCTCCGGCCCACGCCTGCCGCGATCCGCCTGGATCGAGCTGGTCATGTTCATCGTCGCCTCCGGGTCCGTTCTCGCCGGGAGGCAGGTGCTGCCTCACCACAGGCGGTGGTGTGGATCGGGGTCGGTGCCGTCGTTCTCGCGGTGGGCCTCGTGCTCGGGCTGGCCGCCGGCTCGCGCCTCGTGCACGGCTGACCAGCGGTCAGCCATCGAGGGGGACCGCGCCGTGGCCGCTCGGATCCCCGAGATCCGCGACATGGTCGTCGTGCACGAGTGACCTGCCCTCTCAGATGCGCGTGGCGGGTGCCGGTAGTCGACCGCGCGGACATGATGCCAACGGGACCCCGGACCGCCGGCGCCTGGGGATCCCCGGACGCCGCTTGGGTCCCCACATCATCGCGGGGTCGTGTCGGTCCAGGGGGCCACGTCGCTCATGGTCATGGCGTGAACGCTGCC
>JAPVSP010000327.1:0-2276 GCA_047519685.1 Chloroflexota bacterium | reverse complement strand
GGCGCCCGCACGCTTCGGGGCATGACGGCGCGCTGGTCTGATCCGCCAGCGACACGCCCTCTCCCACAGGATATCGCGCACCACGGGGCTTGCGGCAAGACCCGGGTCGTGGCGTAGAGTCGCCCGCCTCGGAAGCGATGTGCCGAATGGGAGCCACGACGATGCGTGTCCTGCTGGCGACGTGGGGGTCGCGGGGCGACGTCGAGCCGCTCGCGGCACTCGCCGTGGAGTTGCGGAAGCTCGGCGCGGAGGTGCGCGTGTGCGCGCCGCCGGACGAGGAGTACGTGGCGCTGCTCGCCCGTGCCGGGATGCCCCTGATCCCGCTCGGTCCGTCCGTCCGCTCCATCGTGGCGGGCTCACGGCCGCCGACGCCGGAGGATGCGTTCCGGCTGGCGGCCGAGCTGGTCGCTGCGCGGTTCGAGACGCTGCCAGCCGCCGCCGAGGGATGCGACGCGCTGCTGGCGACCGGCCTGATGCCGGCTGGCGCACGGTCGGTCGCCGAGAGACTGGGCATCCGCTACGTGCTCGCGTGCTTCCATATCTTCGGGCTGCCGTCCCGGCACTTCCCGCCATCGGCGCGACCTGGCACGCCATCGCCGCCAGAGGAGACCGACAACCGGGTGCTCTGGGAGCAGGACGCCGAGCGCGTGAATGCGTTGTACGGCGCGGCGCTCAACAGCCGCCGCGCGGCGATCGGGCTGGCACCGGTCGATAACGTCCGCGACCACGTCATCACGAACCAGCCGTGGCTTGCGGCCGACCCCACGCTCGCCCCGTGGAAGGACCTGACGGACCTCGACATCGTGCAGACCGGGGCGTGGATCCTGCCCGATGATCGACCGCTCCCGGCCGAGCTGGGGGCGTTCCTCGACGCGGGCGTGCCGCCCGTGTACGTGGGCTTCGGCAGCCTGTCGATGCGCGCCTCACCAGACCTCGCCAGGGTCGCTGTCGAGGCGGCCCGAGCGCACGGTCGCCGCGTCATCCTCGCCCGCGGTTGGGCCGGCCTGGCCCCGATCGACGACCAGGACGATTGCCTCGTCGTCGGCGAGGTCAACCAGCAGGCGCTGTTTGGTCGGGTCGCCGCGGTCGTGCATCACGGCGGCGCAGGCACGACGACGACCGCCGCCCTGGCCGGCGCGCCGCAGCTCGTGGTGCCCCAGATCGTGGACCAGCCGCACTGGGCCGCCCGGGTGGCCGAGCTGGGCATCGGCGCGGCACACGACGGTCGGAGTCCGAGCATCGGATCCCTCTCGGACGCGCTCACGACGGCCCTGACCGCCGAAACGCGCGCATGTGCGACGGCCGTGGCCGGGATGATCCGCACCGACGGCGCGGCAATTGCGGCGAGGCTTCTGCTCGACGGCGCTCCCTAGAGAAGCAGAGTCGCCGGATCCGCGGATCGGCGATGACGCGGCGACCAGCAGAGGACGGATCCGTCTGGATCCTGGCCCCGCGTCTGCCCGAACCTGCGGCTCCGTTCAGGAGCAATCGAGCAGGTTCGAAGAAGCGGAACGCGGGCCGTAGCGGTATGGTCCGAGTCGATCCATCGAGATGGTGAGCACCATTACGCCGCTCCGGCGGCGCGTCCAGTGAGAGGACGAATGGACATGGCCGACGCGAAGACATCCACGAAGCGAGGCAGCTCGGCGAAGACGTCCCGCAGCGTCTGGAGCGAGGAAGAGCTCGCCGCGATGCAGGAGACCGCCCGAGAGCGCAAGAAGGCGACGAAGCTCACCCCCGAGGAGGCACGCGCCGCCGGGGAGGCGGACGTCCAGGCCGCGATCGCCAAGATGGCGGAGGACGATCGGGCGATGGCGGCGCGTATCCACGAGATCGTCCTCGCGGCCGCGCCGCAACTCGTGCCCCGGACGTTCTACGGGATGCCGGCCTACGCAAAGGACGGCAAGGTGATCTGCTTCTTCCAGGCGAAGCTGAAGTTCAAGGTGCGCTACTCGACCTTCGGCTTCCAGCCGGACGCACGGCTCGACGAGGGGGAGATGTGGCCGGTCGCCTTCGCCCTCACGAGCCTGACGGCGGCGGGCGAGAGGCGGATCGCCGAGCTCGTCAAGAAGGCCGCGGGCTGAGGGCCGACCCAACGGCCCGGCGTCGTCACAGGCGACGCGCTGTTGTGCTGGGCATTGCCCAAACGGCCGAGTAGAAACCGGGGCCCACCGCCGGCACGCTTGGAGGCATGACGGCGCGATGGTCCGATCCACATCGACTCCCGGTTCCCCCCACCGGGTACGACCATTGCCGCCAGGGCCGAGGCATCGCGC
>JAPVSP010000326.1:0-2493 GCA_047519685.1 Chloroflexota bacterium | reverse complement strand
GGCCGCGGCGATCGTCGAGCGTCCCGTGCCCGAGGTCGCGATCCCACAGCTGGTGGTCGATGCCAGCCGCCCGGCCCTGGCGGAGGCGGCCGGCTGGTGGTACGGCGATCCGTCCCACGAGCTCGGGGTCGTCGGCGTCACGGGCACCGACGGCAAGACGACGACCGCGTTCCTCGCGGTCGCCGCGCTCGAGGCCGCCGGCCTCCGCACGGGCCTCGTCGGCACGGTCCACCTGCGTGTCGGGGGCGTCGAGGAACCCACACCGGAGCACGTCACGACCCCGCAGGCGCCAGCGCTCCAGGCGCTCCTGCGCGCGATGGTCGCCGCGGGGGACGATGCGGCGGTCATCGAGACGACCTCGCACGGCCTGGCGCTCGACCGGGTGGCCGGGGTCGCCTACGACGTGGCGATGTTCACCAACCTGAGCCATGAGCACCTCGAGCTCCATGGCACCTTCGAGGCCTATCGAGCGGCCAAGCTGCGCCTGTTCGAGGCGCTCGCCGCGGTCCCGGCCAAGGCCCGCCGGGACGGGCGCCCGTGGCCGAGGGCCGGCATCGTGAACCGCGACGATGCGAACGCCTCCTGGTTCATGGCGGCGACCGTGGCCGCCGGGGCGCGCCTGGTCACCTACGGCACCGATCCCGCCGCGGACGTTCGAGCGACGAACGTGGCCGAGGACGGACGGCGGCTTCGCATCGCCTACGCGGCGCCGAGCGGCAGCGGCCACCTCGAGCTGCGCCTCGCCGGCCGGTTCAACGCCCACAACGCCCTCGCGGCGGTCGCCCTCGGCGAGGCGCTCGAGCTCGACCCGGGCGTCGTGCGGGCCGCGCTCGAGGTCGTGCCCGGCGTGCCCGGGCGGATGGAGCGCGTCGACCTCGGCCAGCCGTTCGGCGTGATCGTCGACTATGCGCACAGCCCGGCCTCGCTCGCGACCGTCCTCGATCTGCTGGCGCCGATCGCGGCGGCCCGCGGCGGCGGTCTGATCGCCGTCTTCGGCTCGGCCGGCGAGCGCGACCGGGGCAAGCGCCCGATGATGGGGCGGATCGCCGGCGAGCGCTGCCGGCTCGTGGTGGTCGCCGACGAGGACCCTCGCGGCGAGCCTCCGGAGGCGATCCTCGACGAGATCGCCGCCGGCGCAGAGGCCGTCGGTCGCCGACGCGGACACGACCTCCTGTCGATCGCCGACCGGAGCGCAGCGATCGCGGCGGCCTTCGAGCGGGCCCGTCCGGGCGATATCGTGGTCCTGGCCGGGAAGGGCCACGAGCGGACGATCCTCTATGCGGCCGGGGCGCGGCCGTGGGACGAGCGGGCGGCTGCCGAGGCGGCCCTCGAGGCGATGGGCTACCGGCGGATGGCCGAGCGGGGATCGGCCGAGGAGGGCTGAAACGTGCGTGGCTGCCTGACGATCCTCGTCGGGGGGCTCCTCTTCCTGCTGGTCCTCGCCTGGTTCGCGCTGCCGGCGTTCAGCGGCGGCGTGATCCTCGTGGGGCTCGCGGCGAGCGGCTTGTCCGGGACCGGCACCACCGTCACCGTCGACGCCTCGCCGCCCCTCGAGCTGCTCACGCTCCATGCGGACGCCGTTCACATCCGCTCCTCGGCCGTGACCTGGCACGGGCTGGACGCCGCGACCCTGGCCCTCGATCTGGGAGACGTGGAGCTCGGCTCCCGGACGTTCAAGACCCTGACCGGACACCTCACGGACGCCCGGCTGACGACGTCCGACGGCGAGACGCGGATCCGAACCATCGACCTGACCGGCTCGAGCGAGCGCGCCGACGCCGTCCTTTCGGTCGAGCCGTCGGTCGTGGCGACGCTCGCGACTGCGGCGGCCGAACGGGCGCTCGGCGAGCCGCCCAGCGAGGTGCGGCTCGCGGCTCCCGACCGGGTGACGGCCAGCATCGGCTCGCGAGTGGTGAGCGGCCGCCTCGTCGTCGACCAGACCGGGGCGCTCGTCGTCGAGCTCCCGGCCTTCGGTCGCGCGGTCGTGGCCCAGCCGGGATCGGATGTGCCGGTGCGGTTCACCGGCGTCACCATCGAGGCGGACGGCGGGCTCACGCTCCGGGGGACGCTCGACCTGGCCGCCCTCGGTCTGTCCGGCTAGTCGCCGAGCCGGGCGTCGACGGACGCGCTGCTATCCTTCCCGCACGATGGCGACGCCACGCACGCGGACCGAGCCGGCGCCCGCCCGCAGCGGGACCCGGCGACCGGGGCCTTCGACAGGCCCGGTGGATGGCGCGCGCGGACCGGCGGCGGTCCCGACCGGCGCGCACCCCGCCGTCAAGGTCGACCTCGAGGCCCTCCGCCGCCAGCTGCTCGCGAAGGTCGTCGACCACTATCCCGGCGCCTCGGTCGACGACGTCAGCGCCGCGTTCGACCTCGCGGTCGAGGCGCATGCGGGCCAGCGGCGAGCGTCCGGTGAGCCGTATGCCACGCACCCCATCGCGTCGGCCCTGCTCGTCGCCGATCTCGGGATCGACCCGGCGGCCGTGCAGG
>JAPVSP010000325.1:0-9042 GCA_047519685.1 Chloroflexota bacterium | reverse complement strand
CTCGAGACCGGCCAGCGCTTCGCCATCCGCGAGGGCGGCCGGACCGTCGGCGCCGGCGCGATCACCAGCATCATCGAGTAGGGATCCGATGGCGAAGCAGCGGATCAGGATCCGCCTCAAGGCCTACGACCACCGGCTGCTCGACCAGTCGGCGGCCCAGATCGTGGAGACGGCCCAGCGGACCGGCGCCGACGTCGTCGGTCCTGTGCCGCTGCCGACCCGGATCGAGAAGTTCACCGTCCTCCGATCGCCCTTCATCGACAAGGACAGCCGGGAACAGTTCGAGATCCGCACCCACAAGCGGCTCGTCGACATCCTGGACCCGTCCTCGAAGACGATCGACGCGCTGATGCGACTCTCGCTGGCCGCGGGCGTCGACATCGAGATCAAGATGTGAGTGGCCGATGAGCATCGGATGGATCGGCCGCGCGGCCGACACGACCCAGGGGAGCCTGGCATGAGCGTCGGGCTGATCGGCCGCAAGGTCGGCATGACCCAGGTGTTCCAGGACGACGGGACGATGATCCCGGTCAGCGTCCTGGCCATCGAACCCAATACCGTGACCCGCCTCCGCACGGACGAGCGCGACGGCTACACGGCCATCCAGGTCGGCGCCGAGCAGGTCCGCAAGCTGACGAAGCCCGAGGCCGGCCAGCTCAAGGGCCTGCCGCGGCTCGCCAGCCTCCGGGAGTTCCGGGTGGACAGCGTCGACGACTACCAGGTCGGGCAGCAGCTCGGCGTGGATCTGTTCGCCGCGGGCGAGCTCGTCGACGTCACCGGGGTCTCCAAGGGCAAGGGCTTCGCCGGCCACGTGAAGCGCCACCATTTCAAGCGAGGACCCACGACGCACGGCTCGGATCACCATCGCGAGCCCGGCTCGATCGGCCCGGGCACCACCCCCGGCCGGGTCTACAAGGGTCTTCGGATGGCGGGGCACATGGGCGACGAGCGGTCAACCGTCAAGAAGCTGCGCGTCGTCCGCGCCGACCCCGAGCGGAACCTGCTGCTGGTCAAGGGCGCGGTGCCCGGGGCCCGCGGGGCGCTCCTCCTCGTGAAGAAGGCCTGAGATGCCGCAGACGACCCTCTATGACCGGACCGGCGCCTCGGTCGGCAGCGTCGAGCTCCCGGACGAGCTCTTCGCCGCCGAGGTCAGCGCGGCCGTCATCCATCAGGTCGTGACGGCCCAGATGGCCGGCCGCCGGCTGGGCACGCACGATACGAAGACGCGCGGCGAGGTCCGCGGCGGCGGCAGGAAGCCGTACCGCCAGAAGGGCACCGGCCGCGCCCGCCAGGGTTCGCGCCGGGCGCCGCACTACGCCGGCGGCGGCGCCGTCTTCGGGCCGCACCCGCGCTCGTACGAGCAGCGGCTGCCGCGCAAGATGAAGCGTCTCGCCCTGCGCGGGGCTCTCACGGCGAAGCTCGCCGACGACCAGGTCAGGGTCGTGGACGACCTCGGCCCCGACGAGTTCCGGACGCGCGACCTCGTGGCCTCGCTCGAGGCGCTCGGCGCAGGCGACGGCAAGGGCCGCCGGGTCCTTCTCGTCGCCTCCGGGCGGGACGAGCAGCTCGAGCTGTCGGCACGGAACCTGCCGCGCGTCGAGATCCTCCTCGCCGACTCGCTCAACGTCGTCGACCTCCTGCGGGCCGACATCGTGCTCATCGAGGAGCCGGCGATCGCCCGGATGACGGAGGTGTACGCGTGAGCGTCCTGACCGCGCCGGAGATCATCCTGCGTCCCGTCATCAGCGAGAAGTCGATCGACGAGTCGAACCGCGGCAAGTACACCTTCGCCGTGCACCCCGAGGCGAACAAGATCCAGATCAAGGCCGCGATCGAGGAGCTGTACAAGCAGGAGAAGGTGACCGTCGTCAGCGTCAACGTCCTGACCAAGCGTGCCAGGGAGAAGCGCCGTGGCACGCGCCGCGGTCGCGTCGTCGGCCACACCTCCGCCTGGCGCAAGGCCGTGATCACCCTGGCGCCCGGGCAGAAGATCGCGTTCTTCGAGGGGGTCTAGCGATGCCGTTGCGTGACTACAAGCCGACCTCCCCGGGCCGCCGGTTCATGACCCGGCCGACCTTCGAGGAGGTCACGACCCGCGAGGCGCACAAGCCGCTGCTCGAGCCGCAGAAGCGGTCCTCCGGCCGCAACAATGCCGGCCGCCTCACCGTCCGCCATCGTGGCGGCGGCGAGAAGCAGCACTACCGACGGATCGACTTCAAGCGCGACAAGGCCGGCGTACCGGGCCGCCTGGCGACGATCGAATACGACCCCAACCGATCCGCGCGCATCGGGCTGCTCCACTACCGGGACGGCGAGAAGCGCTACATGCTCCTGCCGCATGGGTTGAAGGTCGGCGACGTCGTCGTCTCCGGTCCCGACGCCGAGGCGCGGGTCGGCAACGCGCTCCCGATCGCCAACATCCCTCTCGGCACGACGATCCACAACGTCGAGCTCGTACCGGGCAAGGGCGGCCAGATCGTCCGGTCCGCCGGGGCGAGCGCGCAGCTGCTCGCCAAGGAGGGCGATCAGGCCCAGGTCCGCCTGCCATCGGGCGAGGTGCGCCGCGTGAGCGTCCGCTGCATGGCGACGGTCGGCCAGGTCAGCAACCTCGACCATGAGAACCAGAGCCTCGGGAAGGCCGGTCGTGCCCGCCACATGGGCCAGCGGCCGGAGACCCGTGGCGTGGCGATGACCCCGCGCGACCATCCGCACGGGGGCGGCGAGGGCAAGTCGCCCACCGGGATGCCGCCGAAGACGCCGTGGGGCAAGCCCGCGATGGGCTACCGCACGCGGCGCTCGAAGACGACCGACCGGCTGATCGTCCGGTCGCGGCATCGCAAGTAGGAGGAGACGAGAGCATGTCGCGTTCGGTCAAGAAGGGACCGTTCGTCGAGGCGCGGCTCCTCGGCCGCGTCCAGGAGATGAACAAGAGGAGCGAGAAGCGGGTCGTCAGGACCTGGTCGCGCGCCTCGGTCATCTTCCCCGACTTCATCGGCCACACCATCGCCGTCTACAACGGCCGGAAGCACGTGCCGGTGTACGTGAGCGAGAACATGGTCGGTCATCGGCTCGGCGAGTTCGCCCCGACCCGCACCTATCGCGGGCACGGCAAGCACACCGACCGCACGACCGCGAACAAGTAGGAGCCGCCGAGCCGTGCGCGTGACCGCCACCGCCAAGTACCTCCGCGGCTCGACCCGCAAGGCCCGCCTGGTCACCCAGGCCATCCAGGGCAAGCGGGTCGAGGATGCCGCCGCGCTCCTGCGGTTCATGCCGCAGGGCGCCGCGAGGGATGTCGCCCGCGTGCTCCACAGCGCGACGGCGAACGCCGAGAACAACCACAACCTGTCGGCCGACGACCTGGTCGTGCTCGAGGCCCACGCGAACGAGGGCCCGACGATCAAGCGCTGGCGGCCACGGGCCCAGGGTCGGGCCTTTCCGATCCACAAGCCGATGACGCACATCACCGTCGTCGTCGGGGACGGGGAGGCCTGAGCATGGGTCACAAGGTCCATCCCTACGGTTTCCGGCTCGGGACGACCCGGACCTGGACCGCGAAGTGGTACGCCGACAAGGAGTACACCGACCTCCTCAAGGAGGACATCGCCATCCGTCAGCTGGTCGAGCGGCGGCTGGCCAACGCGAGCGTCAGCCAGGTCGAGATCGAGCGCGGGATCAACCACGTGACGGTCACCGTCCACACCGCCAAGCCGGGCATCGTCATCGGCAAGGGCGGGGCGAACGTGGAGATGCTGCGCCAGCAGGTCGGCGCGCTGACCAAGCGCAAGGTCAAGCTCGAGATCAAGGAGATCCGCCAGCCGGAGCTGGACGCCACGCTCGTCGCGGCCAACATCGCCCAGCAGCTCACCCGCCGGATCGCCTTCAAGAAGGCCATGAAGCAGTCCATCCAGCGGTCGATGAAGGCGGGGGCGAAGGGCGTGAAGATCGCCGTCGCCGGTCGCCTGGGCGGCTCCGAGATGGGCCGTCGGGAGTGGGACCGGGAGGGGCGCATCCCGCTCGGCACGCTCCGCGCCGACATCAGCTACGGCCAGGTCCACGCCCACACGACGTACGGCCGGATCGGCGTCAAGGTCTGGATCTACCGGGGCGACGTCGCGACCGAACGCCGGCCGCCACGCGAGCCGGTCGCCGGTGCCGCGGCGTCGCAGGGGGGCTGAGCCATGCTGATGCCCCGACGCGTCAAGCACCGCAAGGTCCAGCGCGGCCGGATGTCCGGCTTCGCCAAGGGAGGCCATGACGTCGCCTTCGGCGAGTACGGCCTGGCGACGATGGAGCCGGCCTGGATCACCAGCCGCCAGATCGAGGCGGCCCGGCGCGCGATGACTCGCTCGGTCAAGCGCGGCGGCAAGATCTGGATCCGGATCTTCCCCGACAAGCCGGCGACGAAGAAACCGGCCGAGACCCGGATGGGCTCGGGCAAGGGCGCCCCCGACCACTGGGTCGCGGTCGTCAAGCCGGGCCGGATCCTGTTCGAGATGGCCGGGGTCGAGGAGGACCAGGCCCGCGAGGCGATGCGCCTCGCGGGTCACAAGCTGCCCGTCGCGACCCGCCTGGTCGTGCGGGAGGGCCACAAGGAGGCGACCGATGGACATCGATAAGGTTCGGGCGCTCTCCGACCCGGAGCTCGAGGAGGCGTTGCGCCAGGCCAAGCAGGACCTCTGGTCCGCCCGCTTCGCGCTCTCCACCCGCCAGCTCAAGGACTACAGCAGCATCCCGCAGACGCGGCGAACGATCGCGCGGATCCTCACCGTCCAGCGCGAGCGCGCCTCCGAGCGCGTCCGGACGGCGTGAAGGAGATCACGCGATGACAGGAGCGACACGAGTGCAGGGCAAGCGGAAGACCAAGGTCGGCCGCGTCGTCAGCGACAAGATGGACAAGACCGTCGTCGTCGCCGTCGAGCGGCTGGCCCGGCACCGCCTCTACAAGCGGGTCATCCGCCTGACGACCAAGTTCAAGGCGCACGACGAGCTCAACGAGGCGAAGGTCGGTGATACCGTCCTCATCGAGGAGTCGCGGCCGCTCTCCGCGACGAAGCGGTGGCGCCTGGTCGAGGTCCTCTCGCGGGCCGGCGAGGCCCAGGCCACGAGCGAGCTGGTCGCCGAGGAGGTCGAGACGACCGAGGCCATCCACGCCGCGGCCCATCCGGGCCGTCATGAGGCCGTGGAGCCCGAGCCGGAGGCCGGGGCATGATCCAGGTCCAGACTCGACTGAAGGTCGCCGACAACACTGGCGCCCGGACGATCGAGTGCATCCGGATCATGGGCCGCAGCCGCAAGCGGACCGCCGAGGTCGGCGACGTGATCATCGCCGCGGTCAAGGCCGCCATCCCCAACGCGCCGGTGAAGAAGGGCGACGTGGTCCGCGCCGTCGTCGTCCGCACGGCCAAGGAGTACGGCCGACCGGATGGGAGCTACATCCGCTTCGATGAGAACGCGGCCGTCCTGATCAACAACCAGGGCAACCCCCGCGGGACGCGGATCTTCGGTCCGGTGGCCCGCGAGCTCCGCGACCGCAACTACATGAAGATCGTGTCGCTCGCGCCGGAGGTGCTGTGATGACGGCCCCGGCTCGAGTCTCCGGTCGCACGAAGGTGCCCGAGATCCGCAAGGGCGACACCATCGTCGTGCTCTCGGGCAAGGACGCCGGGAAGCGTGGGGTCGTGGACCGGCTCGTCCGGCGCGACCCGGCACCGACGGCCCTCCGCAGCGGCTATCGCCGCAGCTCCACGCGGGGCGGCGTGTTCGTGGTGCTCGAGGGCGTGAACATCGCCAAGCGGCACACCAAGCCGCGCCCGCTCCAGAGCCAGACCGACCGGGTGCCGCAGATGCAGCGCGGCGGGATCATCGACATCGCACAGCCGCTGCCGATCGGCAAGGTCATGCTCGTGTGCACTCATTGCGACCGGCCGACCCGAGTCGAGCACCAGGTGCTGGACAACGGCGTCCGCGTCCGCGTGTGCCGCCACTGCGGTGAGCAGATGGAGGTGGCCAGGTGACGAGTCGCCTCCGCGAGCGCTACCACGTCGAGGTCGCGCCCGCGCTCGCCAGGCAGTTCGACTACTCGAACCCGATGCAGGTCCCGCGCCTCAGCAAGATCGTCGTGAACATCGGACTCGGCGAGGCCCTCACGAACGCGAAGGCCATGGACGCGGCGACCGGCGACCTGGCCCTGATCACGGGCCAGAGGCCGATCGTGACCAAGGCCAAGCGCTCGATCGCCCAGTTCCGTCTCCGGACCGGCAACACCATCGGCGCGAAGGTGACCCTCCGCGGCGAGCGGATGTGGGACTTCCTCGAGCGCCTGACGACGATCGCCCTGCCGCGCATCCGCGACTTCCGAGGCGTGCCCGGGAAGTCGTTCGACGGGCGAGGCAACTACTCGCTCGGGTTCCGGGAGCAGCTGGCCTTCCCGGAGATCGATTACGACAAGGTGGACCGTCTCCGCGGGCTGGAGATCAGCATCGTGACGACGGCGAAGACCGACGAGGAATCGAAGCGTCTGCTCGAGCTCCTCGGCATGCCCTTCGCCGGCTAGGCGCGGGGAGGAGTCCAGATGGCCAAGAAGTCGATGATCGCCAAGGCGAAGCGCAAGCCCAAGCACCCGGTGCAGGGCTATTACCGCTGCACCGTCTGCGGACGGCCCCGCGGGTACATGCGCCGGTTCGCACTCTGCCGGATCTGCTTCCGGGAGCGCGCGCTCCTGGGCGAGCTGCCGGGCGTCACGAAGTCGAGCTGGTGACCAGCGATGCAGATGTCTGACCCGATCGCGGACATGCTCACCCGGATCCGCAACGCGAGCCGCGCCCGCCATCCCGAGGTGGTGGTCCCGGCGTCGCGCGTCAAGCGTGAGATCGCCCGCATCCTCGTGGAAGAGGGGTTCATCGCTGAGTTCCGTGAGCACCGCGACGGCACGCACGCGAACCTCCACCTCATCCTCAAGTACGTCGACGGCAAGGCGCCGGTCGTGTCAGGGCTGAAGCGGATCAGCAAGCCCGGGCTGCGGGTCTACGCCCGCAAGACCGACATCCCGCGCGTCCTCGGCGGCCTGGGGATCGTCATCGTCAGCACGAGCCAGGGGATCATGACCGGCGCGCAGGCCCGCAAGGCCCAGCTCGGCGGCGAAGTCCTGGCCTACGTCTGGTAGGCCGAGAGCATGTCGCGCATCGGTCGCCTCCCCATCCCCGTCCCCTCGGGCGTCGATGTGACCCTCGAGGGCCGGACGATCACCGTCGTCGGTCCTCGGGGGACGCTGTCGCGCGACCTCCACCCGGACATGACCGTCCGGCGGGAGGACGGGGCGCTGGTCGTCGAGCGCCCCTCGGACGACAAGACGCACAAGCAGCTGCACGGGCTGACCCGGACCCTCGTCGCGAACATGGTCGAAGGGGTCTCGAACGGCTACCGCAAGGGCCTCGAGATCACCGGTGTCGGGTACCGCGCGGCGCTCGTCGGCAGGAAGCTGCAGCTCAGCCTGGGCTACAGCCATCCGGTCGAGATCGAGCCGCCGGAGGGGATCGCCTTCGAGGTCGAGAACCCGACCCGCCTCGCCGTCGTCGGCATCGACAAGGAGCTGGTCGGCCAGATCGCCGCCAAGGTCCGCGCGTCCCGCAAGCCGGAGCCCTACAAGGGCAAGGGCGTGCGGTACGCCGGCGAGGTCATCCGCCGCAAGGCCGGCAAGGCCGGCAAGATCGGCGGGAAGAAGTAGCCATGAAGGAACGAGCACGATGACGCCCGTCGCCAGCCGGGGCGCCGCGCGACACAAGCGCCACGAGCGGATCCGCCTCCGCCTCGCCGGGACGCCGGAACGCCCGCGTCTGGCGGTCTTCCGCAGCCTCAACCACATCTACGCACAGGTCATCGACGACACGTCGGGCCGTACGCTCGCCGCCGCCTCGACCCGGGAGCCGGAGCTCAAGGGATCGAAGCAGACCAAGACCGAGGAAGCGGCGGTCGTCGGGCGCCTGGTCGCCGAGCGGGCGAAGACCGCCGGCGTCGCGCGGGTCGTCTTCGATCGGGCCGGGTTCCGGTATCACGGACGGATCAAGTCGCTCGCCGACGCCGCCCGTGAGGCCGGCCTGGACTTCTGAGAGGAGCTCCCGTGGCCAGGATCGACCCGAACAAGCTCGCGCTCGAGGAGCGCGTCGTCCAGATCAACCGCGTGGCCAAGGTCGTCAAGGGCGGCCGGCGCTTCAGCTTCAGCGCCGTCGTCGTCGTCGGCGACGGCCAGGGTCACGTCGGCGCCGGGCTGGGCAAGGCCGGCGAGGTGCCCGAGGCCATCCGCAAGGGCGTCGAGGACGCGAAGAAGCACCTCGTGCGGATCCCGATGGTCGGGACGACGATCCCGCACGAGGTCCGCAAGGACTACGCCGCCGCGAAGGTCATGCTCAAACCCGCCTCGCAGGGCACCGGCGTCATCGCCGGCGGCTCCGTGCGTGCCGTGGTCGAGGCCGCCGGCATCAAGGACATCCTCTCGAAGGTCCACGGCTCCACGAACCCGGTGAACGTCGTCCGGGCGACGATGGAGGCCCTCCGGGACCTGCACTCGGCCGACGATCTCTCGGCGCGACGGGGCGTCCGGCTCCGCTCGTTCATCTCGGGCCAGCCGGCTCCGGAGGCGAGCGATGGCCGGTAGGCTCCGCGTGACCCAGGTCCGGAGCACGATCAGCCACATCGAGCGGAACCGGGCGACGATCCGGGCGCTCGGCCTGCGGCGGATCGGCGACAGCGTCGTCATCCCGGACAATCCCGCGACCCGGGGGATGGTCCGCCAGGTCCGCTTCCTCGTCAGCGTCGAGGAACTCCCCGAGCCCGAGACCCAGGAGAAGGAATGAAGCTCCACGATCTTCGCCCGGCCGACGGCGCCCGGCGGCCCCGGACGCGGGTCGGTCGGGGCATCGCCGCCGGCAAGGGCAAGACCGCCGGCCGCGGCACCAAGGGCCAGAAGGCGCGCGCGGGCAGCTCGATCCCGCCCTGGTTCGAGGGCGGCCAGACGCCCCTCCACCAGCGGATCCCCAAGCTGCG
>JAPVSP010000324.1:0-17239 GCA_047519685.1 Chloroflexota bacterium | reverse complement strand
GGCGCCGACCTGGTGACATTCAGCGGCGACAAGCTCCTCGGCGGACCCCAGTCCGGCCTCGTCGTCGGTCGGGCGGACCTCGTCGCGCGGCTTCGACGCGACCCGCTCGCCAGGGCGACCCGCCCGGACAAGGTGACCCTCGCGGCGCTGGCCGCCACCCTGGGGCTGTACCGGGCCGGCGTCGCCGCCCGCGACATCCCCGTCTGGCGGATGATCGCCATGTCGCCGGACGACCTGCGTCGCCGGGCCGAGGCCCTCGTCGGGCGGCTCCTCGCGCTCGATCCCCGGGCGTCGGCCGGGCCGGTCGCGCTCGAGTCGACCGTCGGGGGCGGCTCGCTGCCGGGCGAGACGCTGCCGTCGTTCGGCCTGGCGGTCCAGACGATCTCGCCGGATCGGCTGCTCGCGCGCCTGCGCCGGGGAGCGCCGTCCGTGGTCGGGCGGATCGCCGACGGGCGGGTCCTGCTCGATCTGAGGACCGTCCTCCCGCGGGACGACCTCGCGCTCGCCGGGGCGGTGGCAGCAGCCCTCGACGGGGATGGTCGCTGAGGCGATGACCCTCGTCGTCGGCACGGCCGGCCACATCGACCACGGCAAGACGGCCCTGCTCCGCGCGCTCACCGGGATGGACGCCGATCGCCTGCCCGAGGAGCGCCGGCGGGGCATGACCATCGACGTGGGCTACGCGCACCTGGCCCTGGGCGACGGGACCGAGCTCGACTTCGTCGACGTCCCGGGGCACGACCGGCTGGTCGGGAACATGCTCGTCGGGGCGGGCGAGATCGACGCCGCGCTGCTCGTCGTGGCGGCCGACGACGGTCCGCGCCCGCAGACGCTCGAGCATCTCGAGCTGCTCGATGCGCTGGGGGTCGCGCAGGGGATCGCGGTCGTCACGAAGGCCGACCTGCTCGCTCCCGGAGGCGCGCGGCGGGCGGAGCTGACGGCCGTCTGCGAGTCCCTCCTGGCGCCGACGACCCTCGCCGGCTCGCCGGTCCTGGTCGTCTCGGCCGTGAGCGGCGAGGGCCTGGCCGATCTCCGCGCGGCCCTCGTCTCCCTGCGCGACCGGGTGGACTCGGCCGGGTCCCGCGACGTCCCGGCCGCCCGAGGCTTCCGCCTGGCCGTGGATCGCGCGTTCACGGTCCACGGGCGTGGCCCGGTCGTGACGGGCAGCCTTCGTGGCCTGCCGCTCGAGGCCGGGAGGATGGCCCGGGTCGAGCCCGACGGACCGGAGGTCCGGATCCGCGAGGTCCAGGTCCACGGGCGAGCCGTCGAGCGCGCCGCGGCCGGCCGGACGGCCCTGAACCTGGCCGGTGTGGACGCCACGGCCCTCCGCCGCGGCCTGGTCGTGACGGACGATCCGGCGGTCGAGCCGACCGACCGGCTCATGGTCGTGCTCCGGCGCCCGGCGCGGCTCGGTCGTGCCGTCCGAGACCGGGGCGGCGAGCCTGGAACGGAGGCCTGGCCGCCGAGCGGGTCCCTCCGGCTCCACCTCGGGACCGACCAGGCCGGGGCCATGGTGGATCGCGCCGGCCACCGCCTCGCGTCAGGAGGCGCCGAAGAGGTCATCGTCCGCCTTCGGCTCGACCGCCGCGTCGCGGCGCGCCCGGGCGACCGGGTGGTCCTCCGACGACCGTCGCCGCCCGCGACGGTCGCGGGCGGTCGGATCCTCGACGTCGACCCACCGGCCGGTCCATCGCGGCGTCGGGCGACGACCGAGCGCCTGGTCGCGCTGCGGGCGGCCGCCGGCGATCCGATCGGGCCTGCCTCGGCCGGTCACGCTCCTGCCGGTCCCGCCACGGACCTCGCCGCCGCGCTCCTCGACCTGCACGGCGCGCTGGCGAGCCTTCGCTGGACGGCCCTCGGCGGCGTCTCGCGGCCGCCGTTCGGTCCGCTCGTGCTCGCCGAGGACGTCCTCGACGCGCTCGCCTCGACCGCGCTCGACGAAGTCGTCGCCCACCATGCGGCCGAGCCGGCGTCGGCCGGGCTCCCGCTCGTCGAGGCCCGACGGCTCGTCGCCCGCGAGCTCCGGCGGCGCGCGGCCGTGGATCCGGCCGATGCCCGCGCCGCGGGGAGCGCGGTCGTGGATAGGCTCGTCGCGACCGGGCGGCTGGGGCGGACGGGCGACCGGCTCCGGGCCCCCGATCGGCCGGCCGCCATCCCGCCGGCGCTGTCGGCCGCGATGGATCGGCTCGAGGCCGTCCTGGCGGTCCCCGCGCCGCCGGCGTTCCAGGCCGCGGTCCGGGCCGCCGGCTGTCCACCGGAGGGCGTCAGGGCGCTCGAGGCGAGCGGTCGGATCGTCCGGCTCGAGCCGGACCTCGCCTACGCCGCGCGGACGTACCGCGAGCTCGAGGCGCTGGCGGTCCGGATGGCGGCGGCGGGGCCGCTCAGCCCCGCCGCGTTCCGGGATGCCACGGGGACGAGCCGACGCTTCGCGCTGGCGATCCTCGAGGACCTCGACCGGCGGGGCGTCCTGCGTCGGACCCCGGAGGGCCACCGGCCGGGTCCACGGGCCCCCCTGCGGCCGAGCGAGCCGCCGTCGTGAGCGACGAGCCGGTCCCGGGCGGGCTCCCGACCGGGATCGTCCTGGCCGGCGGGTCGTCGCGGCGGTTCGGGTCCGACAAGCGCCGCGCGTCGCTCGCCGGGCGCCCGCTCCTCGAGTTCGCGCTCGAGGCGCTCCTCCCGCTGACCCACGAGGTCATCGTGGCCATCGGGCCCGACGAGCCACCCCCGGACGTCGGCAGGTCCGGCGGTCTCGTCCGCTTCGCCCGCGACGCCCCGGGCACCGGCGGACCGTTGGCCGGGCTGGCTGCAGCGCTCGAGCTCGCGACGGAGCCCCTGGCGATCGTCGTCGGCGGCGACATGCCGACGCTCCGGGCGACCGTCCTCGCCGCGCTGGTCTCGGCGGTGACCGGCGGGACCCTGGCCGAGGCGCCGGTCCAGGCCGCCGCCCTGCTCGACGGCGGCGTCCTGCGCCCCCTGCCGTGCGCGCTGCGGACGGGGCCGTCGCGGCTCGTCGCCCGACGCCTTCTGCAGGGCGGCGAGGGGAGCCTCCACGCCGTCCTCGACCGGCTGCGGACGATCGGGCTGCCCGAGGACACATGGCGTCCCCTCGATCCCACGGGCGCCTCGCTGCTCGACGTGGACACGCCCGACGATCTCGCCCGGATCGCCGGGGCCATGCCGCCCGGACGCTCGCCCCGTGGCTCGAGGACCTAGATTCGGCCCATGACCACCGTCCACCTGCTCCACCCCGGCTACGCGGGCGATCGCGTCGCCAGCAGCGTCGTCCTCGTCCGTGACGCCGACGCGCTCATCGTGGCCGACCCGGGGATGGTCGCCCACCGCGCGCTGATCCTCGATCCGCTGGCGGCGCTCGGCGTCGCTCCGGAGGCCGTGACCCACGTCTTCCTCTCCCACCACCATCCCGATCACACCGTCAACATCGCGCTCTTCCCGAACGCGGAGGTCGTGGACTTCTGGGCGCGCTATCGCGGCGACGAGTGGCTCGATCACACGGGCGACGGGTACCGGCTCTCGCCACGGACCGAGCTCTGGCTCACCCCGGGCCACACCGAGGAGGACGCGACCCTGATCGTCGAGGCGGAGGGCGGCGTCCACGCGCTGACCCACCTCTGGTGGCGCGGCGACCGGACCCCGGCCGTGGACCCGCTCGCCTGGGACCAGGCGGCGCTCGAGCGCGGGCGCGAGCGCGTCCTGGCGGTCGCCGACATCGTGGTCCCGGGACACGGCGGGCCATTCCGCGTTCGCTGAGGCGGGCCGCCGCACGCTCGGCTCCGGCCGACCAGCGAGCGGCGGACCTCGACGAAGCCGCCGCTCGCAGGCGCGCGTCCGTCGCCTCGAGCACCCGCGCGTATGTCGCGCGTCACGGGCGTCGGCCGTCTCCCGCGAGCGCCTCGGTCGGGGCGTCCGACCCAGCCGCCGTCGGCCGGCCGCCTCGCAGTCCCACGCCGTTCACGGTCGCGCCCGTCGCGAGCAGCGCCGCGGCGACGAGCATCGCGAGGTGGAACGAATCGGTCGAGGCCTCATCGGACGCGGCCACGACCTGCGCCGGCAGCGTGGGGTCCGGTCGCTTGAGAGGCTCGACGCGCTGCCGGACCGCCGGGTCCGAGACGTCGAGGCCCGGGACCTTCGCCGCGAGGGAAGGGTAGAACGTCGCGCTCACGGCGATGAACAGGGCTGCGCCGGCCAGCGGCGCACCGGCCCGCGAGACCGCGTTGTTGATCGCCGAGGCGAGGCTCGCGTTGCGGGTCGGGACCGAGCCCATGAGCGCGGCGGTCAGCGGGGCGACCAGCAGCGACAGCCCGATGCCGTAGATGAGCTGCCCGGGCAGGATGTCGACCAGGTAGCCGATCGGGGGGACGAGCGAGGCGAGGTCGCTCGGGAAGGCCGGCCAGGGCGAGCTCGTCGCGGGCACCCGGGCGAGCCAGAGCAGGCCGAGCCCCATCGTCAGCGGGCCGACGACGAGGAACCGACGCGCACCGAGCCGGGCCGCGAACCGACCCGCCGGCGTGGACATGAAGGTCAGGAGCACGCCCGTCGGCAAGCCGGCCAGCCCGGCCGCCAGGGGTGAGTAGGCGAGCGTGCCCTGGAAGAACAGGGCCTGGAAGGTCAGCGTCATGTACAGGGCGCCGTAGATCACGAACGTCGACAGGTTGATGACGCTGAACGCGCGCGTCCGGAAGAGCTGGAGCGGCACCAGCGGATACGGACGGAGCGCCATCAGGAACGGGAATGCCGCGACGCCCACCGCTCCGACCCCGAGGGCCGCGAAGGCCAGCGGATCGCGCCACTGCCCCTGCTGGCCCCGCGTCGCCCCGAAGGCGAGGCCCCCGACGCCGACCGCGATGACCGCCGCGCCGAGCCAGTCGAAGTGGCCGGTGGCGTGCTCGTTCCGGGACTCGGCCACCCTCCGCAGCGCGAACAGGCCGATCAGGACCAGGGGGACGTTGATCAGGAAGGCCGCCCGCCAGGAGACGGTCTGGACGAGCAGCCCGCCGAGCAGCGGACCCAGGACGGTGACCGCCGAGGTCGCCGCCGCCCAGAAGCCGATCGCGCGCCCGCGCTCCTCGCCGGCGAACGTGGCCGTGATGATCCCGAGCGCCCCGGGGACGAGGAGCGCGCCGGTCGCGCCCTGGAGCAGCCGGGCGACCACCAGGGCCTCGAGCGAGGGCGCGAGGCCGCACAGGACCGATGTCAGGCCGAACCCCGCCAGCCCGACACCGAACACCCGCCGGCGCCCCATCGTGTCGCCGAGCGCGCCCGCCAGCACGAGCAGCGCGGCCAGGACCGCGAGATAGCCGCTCGTGACGTAGGTGAGCCCCTCGAGTCGGCCGAGGAAGAGCGACGGCAGGTCCCTGCCGATCGTCTCGAGGGCGACGTTGACGACGGTGCCGTCCAGGAACACGACGGCGGAGCCGAGCACGACCGCAAGGAGGACCCAGCCACGCCCCTCCGTCATCCGACCCTCCACGACGGTCGCGCCGTGCCGGCCGGTCGGCGCACCAGGGGTCGAGTGTGACAGGCGCCCGCGGCGCGAGACAAGCGCATCCCGTTGGCAGCGAGCGCCGGGGAAGCATCCGACCGATGACTCCGCGCGGCGCTAGACTCACCGCCGCGATGCCCGGACCCGTTGTGCTCGTCGGTGCCGGCGAGTTCCTTCCCGTGATGGCGGACCTCGACCGCGAGCTGCTCCAGGCGAGCGGCGCGCGACGGCCGCGCGTGGCCATCCTCCCCACCGCCTCATACCCGGACGGCGAGGCCGTGTTCGAGCGCTGGGCCGCGATGGGCGTCGAGCACTTCCGGGGTCTGGGCGCCGAGGTCGAGGCCGTCCTCGTGCGCGATCGAACGGACGCGGACGACCCGGCCCATGCCCAGGCGGTCGGTGAGGCCGACCTCATCTACCTGAGCGGCGGCAAGCCCGATCACCTCCTCGCCGCCCTCGCCGGCAGCGCCGTCTGGGGCGCGGCACTGGCGGCGCACGCCCGTGGCGCGGTCCTCGCGGGCTGCTCGGCCGGGGCGATGGTGCTCGCCTCGTACCTGCCCACCTTCCGGCGGGTCCCCTTCCCGATCCGCTGGGACCAGGCGCTCAGGGTCGCGGCGGGGCTGGCGGTGCTGCCGCACTACGACCGGATCCCGGAGCCGCTGGCGGCGCTCGTCGCGCTCCAGGCGCCGGCTGACACGGTGGTCCTGGGGATCGACGAGGACACGGCCGTCGTCGGCCGGGAGGGCACCTGGCAGGTCGCCGGGCCTCGGCGGGTCACGGTCTGGCGGGGCCGACATCGCGAGCGGCTGCGCGCCGGCGGGGCCTTCCGGCCCTGATCGGCGTTCGAACCTTCCTCGGGCTCGCGGCGTATGTACCGTCGGCGAGTCGGGCCGGCCGGCACCGGGCCGGCTCGTTGCAGAGGACCGGCCGGACCTGGGCGCCGCATTCGATGCGCGGCGGAGGTCCGGCCGGTCCTGCGTCAGTGGGCCCCGCGACCATCGGCCGCGGGAACGGCTCGTCCGGACGGACCGGGTCGCGCACGGGCGACGGTCGGGCGGTCAGTCGGGGTGGATCGTCCGGAAGCAGTCGGAGCAGTAGACGGGTCGGTCCATCCGCGGCTTGAACGGCACCTGCGCCTGGTTGCCGCACTTGGTGCAGATCACCGCGAAGTACTCGCGGTTCGAGCGCTCGTCGCCGCGCTCGTAGCCACGCGGCCCTCCGATGTCTCGCACGTCGTAGCCACCGTCCCGGGCCGCTCGCCGGCTCGCCCGACAGCTGGAGCATCGCTTGGGGTCCGACGAGAACCCCTTCTGCGCGTAGAACTCCTGGTCCGCCGCCGAATGCACGAACTCCACGCCGCAGTCGACGCAGATCAGGGTCCGATCAACGTAGGTCACTGATGCCTCCCAGGCGCGTCGTCATCGACCCGATCCACCCGCTGGGGGTCCGGCCGAAGATCGTCGCGAGTCGGGAGAAGGACCGGCACCGCGCGTCCGGGGAGGCCGTTGATGATCCCGGTCGGGGCGCACCGGTGCGTTGTCTGGCCCTGAGGATAGCACCGCTCCCCGGATGGGTCCTCCGGGGCCGTCGGCGGCTGGCGACCGGACCGCCGGACCTGTCACAATGCGCCGCAGGACCTGGCCGGCGAACGTCGCCGCGGGGGTGCGTCGGTCGGGACCGGGGGTCGAGGAGGAGGCCCGGGCCTCCTCCGGGGCAAGCTCGCGGACGCTCGAGACCCCTCGGCCGCTCCTACCCGTCGGGAGATCCAGAGACCCAGCGTGCTCCGACTGCTGCACACCGCCGACGTCCACCTTGGCGCTCGCCACACCGATCTCGGCGAGCAGGCTGCCGCGCTGCGCGAGCGCCGGTTCGCAGCGTTCCGGGCCGCCATCGACCTGGCGGTGGCCGAGAAGGTCGACCTGTTCCTCATCGCGGGCGACCTGTTCGACTCGAACGTCCAGCCCCGGCGCTCCGTCGAACGCGCGGCGGCAGAGCTCCGGCGGCTCGTCGAGGCCCGCATCCGGACGGTCATCATCCCGGGGACCCACGATGTCTACGACCGCGCCTCGATCTACCGCGCCTACGATCTGAAGGCGCTCGCCGGCTCGACGCCCGACGATCACTGGCTGACGCTGCTCACGACCGAGCGCGCCGAGGTGGTCCTGCCGGTCCTCGACGTCGTCGTGTACGGACGAGTCTTCGATACCAAGCGTGCCCCGGAGAGCCCGCTCAAGGGCATCGCGGCGGCGACCGACTCGCGGGCCAAATGGAAGATCGGCCTGCTCCACGCCGCGGTCGCCATCCCCGGCGTGGTCGAGCGCGACGAGGTCCTCGTGACCCGCGAGGAGATCGCCGCCAGCGGCCTCGACTACCTCGCGCTCGGCCACTGGCACTCGGCCCAGCAGGGCACGGCCGGGGAGACGACCTACGCGTACAGCGGCGCGCCCGAACCGGTCGCCGTGGATCAGGACCGCGCCGGCAAGGTCCTCCTGGTGACCCTCGACGAGCAGAAGGACGCGAAGACGGTCCGCGTCGAGGAACGAAGCGTCGGGCGGACCCGCTTCGAGGCCCTCGGCCTTGACCTGGCCGCGATCGGCTCCCAGCCGGCACTCGTCGACCGGCTGCGCTCGATGGCGGACCCGGACCTCGTCCTCGACGTGACCCTCGGCGGCCTCCGGCCGGACGAGGTCGACGTCTCGCCCGACGAGGTCGAGGCCGAGCTGCGGGACGCCTTCTTCCGTCTCCGGATCCGCGACCGGTCGGTCCCCCCGCTCACCGAGGGCGCCCTGCCGCCGCCGGACACGATCGCCGGGGCCTTCCTTCGCGACATGGAGGGCCAGATCGCCGAGCTCGAGGCGGGCGGCCGGAGCGACGACGCCACCGAGCTCCGCGACGCGTTACGCCTGGGACGGCAGCTGCTCGCCGGGCACGAGGTCACGCTGTGAGGATCACGCGGCTGGCGCTGCACGACTTCCGCCGCTACCGGGACCTCGACGTCGAGCTCTCGCCCGGGCTCACGGTGGTCCGCGGCCCGAACGAGTCGGGCAAGACGACGATCCAGCGAGCGCTCGAGCTCGCCTTCACCCGGCGGGTCACGAGCACCGGCGCCGACCTGGACGCCCTCCGGCCGTGGGATGCCGAGCCGGACGCCCGGCCGGTCATCGCCCTGGACTTCACGGACGAGGACGTCGAGAGCGGCCTGCGGACGGGCCGGCTCGAGAAGACCTTCCGGGGCGCCAAGGGGACCGTCCGGCTCGAGCTGGACGGGAAGCTGATCACCGACCCGGTCCTCGCCGACCAGTCGCTGGCCGAGCTCACCGGGATCCCGACGGAGGCGTTCTTCCGCTCCACGGCGTCGGTCCGGCACCATGAGGTCGCCGACCTCGACCGGGACGAGGCCACGCTTCGAGACCGTCTCCAGGCGTCGATCAGCGGCGCGGACCGGGGCACCTCCCGGGCCAAGAGGCAGCTCGACCGGGCGCTCCACGACCTGAACACCCGGGGCGAGAAGAACCCCGGCCGGCTGAAGACCGCCGAGGACATGGTGGCCCGGGGGCAGGCCTCCGTCGAGGCCGGTGAGACGGCGCTCGCCCAGCTCGAGCGGGATCGCGACGTGTCGACGCAGGCCCGGAGCCGCCGGGCCGATACCGAGACCGCGCTCGCCGAGCGGCGCTCGATGCTCGAGAAGGCGCGCCAGGCCGAGCGGCTGACCGCGGAGCGTGCCGCCGCCGAGGAGCGCTACGACCGCTACCGCCAGGCCGTGCAGATCCATGACGAGCTGGCCAGCCTCCACGAGAGCCATCCGGCGGTCGTCCCGCTGACCGTGCTCCGGACGGCCGTCGAGCGGTTGCGCTCGCTCGATACGCGGATGAAGGAGCTCCGTGCCTCGCTCGCCGGCGAGGTCGAGGTCCGCTTCGAGGTGCCGCCCGAGCCGACCTGGCGCCCGCTGTCGCGCTGGGCGCTCGTCCTGGTGATCGTCGGCGTCCTGCTGGCCGGCGCCGCGTATGCCGCCCAGGTCCTCGGCTACGCCGACCTCGGCGTCGCGCCCGTCTACGTCGGCGCGGCGATCGCCGGGATGGGGCTGGTCCTGGCGCTCGTCGGCTTCTGGCTTCGCCGGCGGGACCGCCTCGCCCGCGAGATGCGCGACGTGGAGATCGACCGACGGCTTCGTGGCCGCTCGGAGATGGAGGCCGAGCTGCGCGCCGCCGAGACCGAGACGGGTCGTCAGTTCGGCGCCCTCGCGGTCGCCGACCTGCCCGGCGCGGAGACCCTGCTCGGCCGCGAGGAGGAGCACGTCGGGCGGATCAGCCAGCTGACGGCCCAGCTCGAGGGCCTGGTCGGCAAGGAGCCGGCAGAGGCGCTGCCGAAGCTCCGCGACGGCGCCGCGCTGGAGATCGAGCAGAAGACCCACGCGCTCGAGGAGCTGGGGCCGATCGCCAAGGAGCCTCGCGCCCGCGAGCGCCTCGAGGTCGAGGTCAAGGACCAGGAAGGGGCGCTCGAGCGGGCCCGCGACGACGAGGCGAATGCCCGAGCGCGGGTCGAGGCGAACGCGGTGGACGCCGAGCAGGTGGCCGCCGCCGCCGAGCAGCTCGCCACCTGGCGGGAGCAGCTGGCGGCGCTCCAGCGCCGCGCGCGGGTCTACGACGCCACGCTGAAGGGCATCGAGCGAGCCGAGCAGGCGACGATGCGGACCGCGACGCGCTATCTCGAGAAGCGGATGGTCGTCGATCTCGACCGCGTGACCGGCGGTCGCTACCGCCGCGTGAAGGTCGACGACCGCTCGCTCGACCTGGCCCTGTACGCGCCGGAGCGCGGGGACTGGGTGGAGGTGGCACAGCTGAGCCAGGGCACGCTCGACCTCGTCTACCTCGCGGCACGCCTCGGGCTCGTCCGGCTCGTGACCGGCGACCGGCGCCCGCCGCTGGTGTTCGACGACCCGTTCGTGACGCTCGACGACGCCCGCGCCACCCAGGCGATCGCCGTCCTGCGCGACCTGGCCCGGGACTTCCAGGTCATCTACCTGACCACCTCGGAGCGGTACGACGAGCTGGCCGACTCGGTGGTGGAGCTGCCAGGGCCGACGGCCGTCGACGACGACGCCGAGCTGCCGGAGTCGTCCGCCCCCGGCTCGCCCGGAGACGCGCTGGCGGGCGCCTGAGCCTGCTGGCATCGGCGGCCCGGCGGTAGGCTCTGCGCCGGACCCCCGCCCGAGGAGATGCCCGTGGCCGCCGACCTGCCCGCCGACGTCGCGATCGAGCCTGTCTGGTTCATCGAGGCGACCTACGCCCCGGATGCCGCGGAGACGCGCCGGCCCTACCGCGCCGGGCATGCTGCCCGCGCCGCCGACCTGCGCGACGCCGGCGTCATCGTCGAGGTCGGGGCGTTCACGGACGTCTCCGCCTCGGTGCTCATCGTCCGGGCCGCCGACGAGGCCTCGGCGCTGGCGATCGCCCGCGACGACGTCTACATGCGTCAGGGCGTCTGGGTGGAGCTGCGCTGCCGCCCGTTCGGCCGCATCGCGCGACCGTGGGAGCTGCCGGCCGGATGACGGCTCGGCGGAGCGGCGGGGGTCCGAGCGCCGCTCCCGGCCGGCCGACGGGCCCTAGCGATCCCCGGCAGGCGCATGGAGCCGCCCGATCCGGGCACCGTCGATGGCGGGGGCGCCGCGGAGGACATGGACCGCGTCGAACCCCTCGTCGACGATGCGATCGCGCTCGAGCAGCCGGCCCAGGCGCCGATGCTGCGCCTCGACCACGGCAGGATCGACGGTCCGACCGGGACGGGCGGCGTTCCGGGCGAGCGCCGAGGAGAGGTCGATCGCCAGGATCACCGCGACGGCCGGCACGCCCGCCGCCTCGGCCAGCCGGAGCAGGTCGCGCCGGGCCCGCCGATCGAGGTTGGTCGCGTCCACGACGGCCAGCCCGCCGCTCGCGAGCCGTCGCTCGACCGCCCGGTGGAGCAGGGCGAACACGAGCCGGTTCCGAGACTGGTCGGCCGGGTCTCCGGTCAATGACTCGCGCAGCTCGTCAGAGCCGACGATCTCCTCGGTCCCGAAATGGCGCCGCACGAAGGTCGTCTTGCCGGCCCCCGCGGGCCCGACGAGCAGGACCAGGGAGGGATCGGGCAGCGCGATGGCCGGCGGGTCGTGGAGCACGAGACGATGATGCCTCGTCGGCCGTCCGCTACGACCTGCGGCGCGCCTCCCATCCCCCGGTCTCGGCCGCCCTGACCTCGTACGCCGGCTGGTCGTAGACGGAGGGCCCCCGCCCGAGCCGCCCGTCGGACAGGCGGAAGCGCGAGCCGTGCCAGGGACACTCGATGCAGTCCCCGACGATCGAACCCTCCGGGAGGGGTCCCCCGGCGTGTGCGCAGGTGTCGTGCAGCGCGTAGATGGCGTCGCCCCGGCGGACCAGGACGAGGCCGTTGGCGCCGGCCTTCGCCTTGACCAGGGTCCCCTCGGGCACCTCACCCTCCGGCATCTCGAGGCGGACCCACCTGGTCCCGCGCGACCGGAAGGCGTGGCGGTCGACCATGTTGCCGAGGGCGTAGACGACGTCGCCACCGACGTACGCCCCGGCCGCCAGGACGACGTAGCCGACGATCGCCACCGCGACCGGCAGCGTCCGGTCGGCCGGACCGCCGGCGCGCAGCGCGAGCGAGACGAGGTACAGCAGGAGCGAGAGGAGCATCAGGGTGCTGTGCACCGTGCCCCGCAGCCGGGCCCGGCCGTCCGTGTCGGCGTAATCGGCGAACCCGGCGGCCGCCGAGGCGAGCATCGCCAGGACGCCCAGGACGATCGCCACGTCGGCCGCCGTCCGCAGGTCGAGGAGGTCGAGGACGATCGCCGCGGTCAGGGCGCCGACCGGCACGTCGGTCAGGACGCCGTGCAGCGGATGGCCCAGCCAGGTCCCGTTGAGGAGATCCTTCAGCGGCCGGAGCGGCCCGAAGAGGGCGCCGAGCCAGCGGTGGTGGAACTCCCCGAGCGGCCCGGCCCAGCGGGCCTGACCGTCGATGAGCGCGGCGAGCCAACGACCCATGCGCTACCTCCCGTCTCGGCTCAAGAGGATCGGCCGATCACCGGAGAGTACGACGGTCGGCCGCGAGCGGATCCCGGGCCCTGGTCCGGCCGCATGTCGTAGGCTGCGCGCTCGTGACGACCCCGACCCTCGCCCGTTCCCCCGCCGCCGGGCGGCGCCAGGACTGGCGCCTCCTTGTCGCCGTCTTCTGGCTCACGTCGCTCGTCGAGGGCGCCGGGGTGAGCCAGATCTTCGCCTTCCTGCCGTCGTATCTGAGCCACATGGGGGTGCCCGAGGCCGACCGCCTCGCGTTCGTGGGCCTGTTCTCCTCGCTCATCTTCATCGTCGGGGCGCCGCTCGTGCCGCTGTGGGGCGTCTGGGCCGACAAGTACAGCCGCAAGGCGGTGATCATCCGGAGCGCGCTCGTCGAGGCGGTGGTGTTCGGTGCCGTCGCGCTCAGCCGCGAACCCTGGCAGCTCGCGCTCAGCCTCCTGCTCGTCGGGCTCCAGCTCGGCAACACGGGCGTCATGCTCGCGGCGATCCGCGACGTCACGCCGAAGCGGTTGCTGGGGACGACGATCGGGGTCTTCGGGGCGAGCGGGCCGGTCGGCTTCGCGGTCGGCCCGCTGGCGGGTGGCCTCCTGGTCGACGCCGGCGGGCTCTCGCTGTCGGGGGTGTTCGCGATCTCCGCGGCGGCCTCCGTGCTCACGGCGCTCCTCGTCGCGCTGACGCACGAGGTCAGGCCGTCGGTCGTGCCCGAGGGCCGCGTCCTCGGGCTCGCCTACGGGGCGATCCGAGCGGTGCTCGCCGACCCGGCCGTGCGGCGGGTCTTCATGATCTTCGGCGTGGCGTTCCTCGCCAACCAGATGGCGCGACCGTACCTGCCGGTCCTCGTCGAACGGGTCGTCAGCTCGGGGCCCGGCCTCGCCAGCTCGATCGGGTTCGTGACCGGGGCGGCCGGCCTCGTCGGGGCGCTGGCCGCGCCGATCGGAGGGTACCTCGGCGATCGCGTCGGGTTCCGGCCGGTCCTGGTCGCCGCGCTCGCCGGCGGCGCCCTCGCGCTCGTCCTCGAGCCCCTCGCGCCGACGATCGCCCTCCTCGGGCTCGCGGCGCTCGTGTTCTTCGCGTTCAACGGGGTCGTGAGCCCGATGGTGTTCGCGCTGCTCGCGACGGAGGTCCCGCCAGAGCGGCGTTCGACGACGCTCAACCTCGTCTACCTGCCGCTCTACGCGGCCGGAATCGTGGGGCCGGCCACGGGAGCGGTGATGGCGACGGCCGGCGGCGTGGCCGGCCCGTTCGTCGCCGGCTCGGTCATCCTGGGGGTCGGCGCCGCCGTCCTCTGGCGGGCGATCGGACGGACCGCACAGCGGGCTCCGTCCACCGACCCTCCGACCTCGGGCTGACGCCTGCGGTCAGGCCGGCAGGTCGCGCTCCGCCGGTCCCACGTACCGAGCGTCCGGCCGGATGAGCTTGGCCGCCGCGGCCTGCTCGAGGATGTGTGCCGTCCAGCCGGCGTGACGGGCGAGCGCGAACGTCGCCGGAAAGAGGTCCGGGGTCAGGCCGACGCCCATGAGCACGGCGGCCGCGTAGTACTCGACGTTCGTCTTCAGCGGCCGCTCCGGGTGTCGCTCGGCCAGCACCCGCAGCGCGACATCCTCGACCTCGATCGCCAGGTCGAGCCACTCCGGCCGGCGCTCCATGGACTGGGCGACCTTCCGGAGGGCGGCCGCGCGGGGGTCGTAGGCGCGATACACGCGGTGTCCGAAGCCCATCAGCCGCTCGCCGCGGTCGAGCGCATCGCGGACCCATCGCTCGGCCCGCTCGGGTGAGCCCACCTGGTGGATCTGCTCGACGACCTCGGATGGCGCGCCGCCATGGAGCGGGCCCTTCATCGCCCCGATCGCCCCGGCGACCGCCGACGCCATGTCCGAGCGTGTCGAGACGATGACCCGGGCGGCGAAGGTCGAGGCGTTGAAGCCGTGCTCGGCGCCGCAGATGAAGTACGCGTCGAGCGCCCGGGCGGTCCCGGGGTCGGGGATCCCGCCGGTCAGCTGGTAGAGGAAGCCGGGGACCAGGTCGAGCCCGGGGTCCGGATCCACCGGGGCGAGCCCCTGGCGGATCCGGGCGAATGCGGCGAGCGCCGTGGGGGAGAACGCCGTGAGCTCGCGCGCCTGCTCGACCGTCGGAGGCCAGACGAGCCGCTGGCCGGCACCCCACGCCGAGACGGCCGTGCGCAGCGCATCCATCGGCCGTGCGTCGCGGGGCAACGCCCGGAGGGCCGTCAGCACGGCCTCCGGCAGGCGGCCGGTGGGCATCGTGGTGCCGGCCCGCCACTCGCCGGTCCACAGCAGCTCGGCGACCGCCGGGAACGAGCCGCGCTCGACCAGGTCGCCGATCCGGTAGCCGCGGTACAGCAGCCGGCCGTTCGCGCCGTCGACGTACCCCAGGGAGCTCTCACCGGCGATGACGCCCTCGAGGCCGGGAGAGTAGGGACGGTCGTCGGAGGGTGGGGGCGCGGCCGAAGCGGTCGCCATCGTCTCGCTCATGGGACGGATGGTAGTCCGCCGCCCCGGCGTTGGCGACCGGACGGCCCGCGGCTCGTCGGGCTCGCCAAGGAAGGCCTCGACGACCGCGAGCAGCTCGTCGACGTGGGTGTGGTGGGCGTTGTGCCGGGCGCCCTGGATGACGGCGAGGCGGCCCCGGCGGAGCCGGGCGTCGAGCGCCTCCGCGCCGGCCCGGAAGAATGGGGCGCTCTCCGACCCGAGGACCTGGAGGACCGGGATCGCGAGGCCCGAGTAGCGCTCCCAGGCGGGATCCGCCCCTGCACCGGCGCGGACCTCGCGCGCCACCGTGTGCGCCGCCGCCAGCCGCTCGGGCCACACGGGCGAGGTCCGGAACGCCTCCCACTCCGCGGGGGTCATCTCGACGACCTCGGTCAGGAAGACCCGGAGCAGCTCCTCGGGCCGGCCGGCGGCGTCCAGCGCCTCGAGCCGCTCCAGCGGGTCGCGTTCGGCCAGCCCGATGCCGGCCGGCACGGCGCCCTCGTATGAGACGACGCGCCGGATCGCCGGCTCGATCAGCGCGGCGCCCATCGCGCACCGTCCGCCGTACGAGTGGCCCAGGACGTCCACGGACTCGCCGGTCGCCCTGGCCATGGCGGCGGCGACGGCCGCCACGTCCTCGTACTCGCGTCCGATCGAGTAGGGCGGGCGGTCGCCGCTCCCGCCGCGCCCGCGCCGGTCGAGGGCGATCGTCAGGTGGCGCTCGGCGAGCCTGGGCCCGATGACCCGGAAGGTCGTGTGATCGGCGGTCGTGCCGTGGACCAGCAGCAGCGGCGTTCCGGCCGGCTCACCCGTCCCATAGCGGGACCAGGCGATCAGCGTCTCGTCGCGGGAGACGACGTGACCCGACGACTCGATGAAGGCGACGTCGCCCGACGACTCGTCGAGGACCCGCCCCGCCCCGGAGCGGCGCTGCACGGCCCCCGGTCGCTCGACGTCCGCGCGGGCGTCAGGCCGGACGCCGGGTGTGCGGGGTCGCCGGCCCCCGCCCGCGCCGGCCGGCAGCCCGGCGGCCGCCGCCCGGTCGAGGAACCAGGTCGCGCCCCTCCGGCGCGCCCGCTGGGCGGGCCAGCGACGCTCGTCGCGCTCGGGCCCGAACACCGCCCCGAGGATCGCGGCCTTGTTGGATCCATGGACGATCGCGAGCAGGGCTCCCGCGGCGTCGAGCACCCGCGGGTTGAGCGTGACCCTCGCGACCCGCGGCTCGACGTGCGTCGGGGCGGGGATGGGCAGGGCGACGGCGCCGGAGTCGAACGCCACGCTGCCCGGGAAGACCGAGAGGAGGTGGCCGTCCGGCCCGATGCCGACGATCATCAGGTCGAAGGCCGGCCACCCACCGTGGGCCGGCACGCTCGCCGAGATCTCGGCGGCGTAGCGCGCGGCCGCCTCGGCCGGGCCCCAGCCCGCGGCGACGGTCGCGTCGACCGGCACCGGGTGGATGCTCGAGCCGGGGAGCGCCACGCCGCCCGGGCCGGCCAGGATCCGGTCGACGAGGCGGACGTTCGAGAGCTCGTCGCCACGCGGCACGAACCGGTCGTCCCCCCACCACAGCTGGACGCGGCGCCAGTCGAGGCGCTCGCGGAGCGGCGCGGCGACGAGCGCCTCGTAGATCGGCCCGGGCGTCGACCCGCCGGTCGTCGCGAAGTGGGCGACGCCCCGGCTCGCGATGGCTCGGCCCAGGACGTCGGCGATCCGCTCGGCGGCCGCTCGCGAGACCGCCGCCGGGTCGGGCAGCACCAGCACCTCGGGCTCGCCGGGGCCGGTCCGGCGGCCGTCGGGGATCCGGGCGCTCACGAGGCCGTCTCGTCCTCCACGGGCTCGCTCCCGGCGTGGTCGGCGGCGATGAGGGCCCCGGCGGCGCGGATCGCCCCTTCGGTCACGGCGTTGCGGCCGGTCGACTCGATCGCCTCCATGAGGAGGTCGGTCTCCGTCCGTCGGGCGGCCCGGAACGAGCGGTCGAGGGCCTCGATCCCGTCCTCCCACACGCGGACGTGGACGAGCTCGGCCTCGGCGGTCACGTCGACCCGCAGCTCGGAGCCGCGACGGCCGGCGAGCAGCTCGACACGGAGCGTGGTCCCCGGCGGCATCGCCGAGGCGACCGGTCGGATGACGACGTCGACCGCGTGCCCGTCGAGCTCGAGGGTGGCCGAGAGCCCGCGGCC
>JAPVSP010000323.1:0-2482 GCA_047519685.1 Chloroflexota bacterium | reverse complement strand
TCGCCCGGCCGCGACCTGGCGGCCACCCATGAGGTCGGGCTGGGCACCGCGACCTCCTGGCGGACGCTCATGCGGACGTACGCCCAGCTGACGACGAGCGTCGTCGTGTTCTGCAACCGGGTCGGGGTCGACGAGTCGATCTCGTTCTGGGGCGGCTCGGAGGTCGTCGGGCCGGCCGGCGACGTCCTCTTCTCGGCGCCGCTCTACGACGAGGGCCTGTTCCTGGCCGAGGTCCCGCTGGCCGATGTCCGCCGCGAGCGGATCGCGCTTCCGCTGCTGCGCGACGAGCGCCCGGAGCTCCAGGCGCGAGAGCTGGCGCGCATCGTCGCCGACCGGGCGGGCATCCGGCTCGAGGAGGCCGAGGAGACGACGTCGGCGAGTCTGGGCGGCCCGGTCCCGGGAGGCGCGCCGCGAGCGGAGGAGCGTTCGCGGTGAGCGAGCCCGCCGCGCCGCCCCTGTTCGAGCTGCCCGACGAGCTCGCGATCGATACGGGCGTCGCCCGGCGGATCATCCGCGAGTTCATCCGCGGGCAGCTCCGCCAGGCGGGCTTCGACCGGGCCGTCCTCGGCCTGTCCGGCGGCATCGACTCGGCCCTCGTGGCCTACCTGGTGGCCGAGGCGATGGGTCCCGCCGCCCTGCTCTGCCTGCTGATGCCGTACCGGACCTCCTCGCCGGCCTCGCGAGCCGACGCCGAAGCGGTCGTCGCCCGGCTCGGCTGCGCCTCATCGCTCGTCGACATCACGCCGATGGTCGACGGCTACTTCGGCACCGAGGCGGCCCCGGGTGCGGTCGGCCCCGCTGGCGCCGACGCCAGCGCCGTCCGTCGAGGCAACCTGATGGCCCGGGTGCGGATGGCCGTCCTGTACGACCACTCGGTCACCTGGGGCGGGCTGGTCGTGGGTACCGGCAACAAGACGGAGAGCCTCATCGGGTACACGACGCTCTTCGGCGATTCGGCCTGTGCGTTCGCCCCGATCGGCGACCTGTACAAGAGCCAGGTCCGGCAGCTGGCGGTGGCCGTCGGCGTGCCCGAGGGGATCGTCCGCAAGGCACCCTCGGCGGACCTCTGGCCCGGCCAGACCGACGAGGCGGAGGCTGGCTTCAGCTACCCCGTCGTCGACCGGCTGCTGTACTGGATGGTCGATCGGCGACGCAGCCGCGACGAGCTGGTGGCGATGGGCTTCGACCCCCAGACCGTCGCCCGCGTCGAGCGGATGGTGGCGACCTCCGAGTTCAAGCGCCAGGTGCCGCCGATCGCCAAGCTGGGGCCTCGGACGGCTGGGGTCGACTACCTCTACCCGCGTCGGCGACCGGGGTCGGCCCGCACGTGACGCGCCGGGAGCGGCCGGCCGGTGGGGGCCCGGGCGGCGCGCTGTTCATCGTGGCGACCCCCATCGGGAACCTCGGTGACGTGACGCTCCGGGCGCTCGACGTGCTGCGGTCCGCGCCCCTGGTTGCCGCCGAGGACACGCGCCTCACTCGCCGTCTCTTCGCGCGCCATGGGATCGCGAGCCCGTTGACGAGCTTCCACGCACGGAACGCGCGGGCCCGGGCGTCCGAGCTGCTGGCTCACCTTCGCTCCGGGCAGGACCTGGCGCTCGTCACCGATGCCGGGACACCCGGCGTCAGCGATCCCGGCGAGGAGCTGGTGGCCGCCTGGGCTGGCGAGGGTGGGCGCGTCGTCCCGATCCCCGGCGCCTCCGCCGCGCTCGCCGCCGTCGCCGCGGCCGGGGTCGCCGGGCCCCGCTGGACGTTCGAGGGGTTCCTGCCCCGGTCTGGGCGCGAGCGGCGAGAACGCCTCGGACGGATCGCCGCGGACGAGCGCGGGACGGTCCTGTTCGAGGCGCCGGGCCGGACGGCGGCGACCCTCGCCGACCTCGCGACCGCCTGCGGCCCCGATCGCCCCGGGGCCGTCTGCCGGGAGCTCACGAAGCTCCACGAGACCATCGAGCGAGGGTCGCTCGGCGAGCTGGCGTCCGCCGCGGCCGACGGCCGGATCCCCGCCCGCGGCGAGGTGACAATCGTCGTGGGTCGGGCCGCGCCCGGCCGCGCGTCCCGGGGCGGGAGGCCTGACGAGGCGCCCGCGGGCGACCGGGAGTCCGCCGCCCGGGCCCGGGTCGAGGCCCTGGTCGCGGCAGGCGCGCCTCGAGGCGATGCGGCGCGTCGCGTGGCCGCCGAGACGGGGATTCCGCGACGGAGGCTCTACGGGGCTCCCGGGACGATCCCATGACCCCCGCAGGCCCTGCCGGTGCGGGTGGTCTGCCCGTGCTGGGGCAGATGTCGCCGGCGGGTCGGGCCGGCCTGGTCGCGACGCTCGCGGTGTCCGCCATCGCGATCGTCATGGAGCTCGCCATCCACGCGGACAAGACGCTCGTGTTCATCGTCTCGGCGATGGCGATCCTCGGCCTCGCCTGGCTGATCGGGGTGGCCACCGAGCGGCTGGGCGGGCTGACCGGTCCCCACGTCGGCGGGATCCTGAACG
>JAPVSP010000322.1:0-7981 GCA_047519685.1 Chloroflexota bacterium | reverse complement strand
CGGTCGCGGGTCCACGTCCCGATCCGTGAGCCGGCGATCGCCCGGACCGCCGCGCGCGGGCCCGTCCGGGCCGCGCTCGAACGGGTCGGTGGCGAGCGTGGACGGCCGGATGGGGACGCTGGCCGGAGCGACCGTGACACGGACCTCTCTGGGAGCCGGGGGCCGCGCCCGGAGGACCTCGACGATGGCGGCGCCGGTGGCTACCCCGAGCACCAGCCCGAGGGCCAGGAAGGCGAACTCGCTCGCCGTCAAGCCGTCTCCTCCTCGGCCGGCCCGGTCCGGGCCGGCGCGCTTGCCTGCGAGGAGCGTAGCTGCGCGCCGGGCGCGCCGTCAACCCGGCCGAACGCACGAACCGGGACGCCGACCGGGGATCGACGCCGGACGACCCGCGCGGACATGCGCGCCTTTGCAGGTGCGCAAGTTCGGATGGTAGATTGGCGAGGCCTGCGCACCTGTGCGCTGTTCCGCCTGCCCCGAGCCCGTCCGCACAAGGAAAGGCCCAACCGCCCCTTGGCCATCGACTCGACACAGGAATTCCTCGTCCAGCCGGTCGACGCCTCCTGGTTGCAGTGCAACATCGAGTGCCAGGAAGCGTGCCCGGTCGGCACGAACTGCCGCGGCTACCTCAACCTCGCCGCCGAAGGCCGGTTCGAGGAGGGCTACATCCTCTCGCGCGATCCGAACCCGGTCGCCGCGATGTGCGCGTACGTCTGCTCGGCCCCGTGCGAGCGCGCGTGCCGGCGCGGGGACATCGACCGGCCGCTGGCCATCCGGGCGATGAAGCGCTTCCTGGTCGAGTGGCACGAGGCCTCGGGCATCCCCGACGTCATGCCGGCGATCGAGCCGCGCGAGGAGTCGGTCGCCGTCATCGGGGCGGGGCCGGCCGGGCTGGCGATCGCCCGCGAGCTCGCGATGGAAGGCTTCAGGGTCACCGTCTACGACAGCCTGCCGTTCGCCGGCGGGACGATGCTCATCGGCGTGCCGGCGTTCCGGCTGCCGCGCGAGGCCATCGAGATGGACGTCCGGCTCATCGAGCGCCTGGGCGTCCGCTTCGTCTACGACACGACGATCGGCGTCGACATCACGTTCGAGCAGCTCCAGGCCGAGAACGACGCGATCGCCATCACGGCCGGCGCGATGAACGCGGTCGTGCTCGACGTGCCCGGCGCGGACCTGGACGGTGTCCAGTACGGCGTCGACTTCATGCGCAAGGCGAACCTCGGCGAGCCGCTCACGGTCGGCCGCGACGTCGTGGTCATCGGTGGCGGCTACACGGCCATGGACTGCTCGCGGACGAGCCTCCGCCATGGCGCCGAGAACGTGACGATCGCCTACCGCCGGACCCGCTCCGAGCTCGTGGTCGACGAGGAGGAGCTCGGCGAGACCGAGCGCGAGGGCGTCCGGATGGAGTTCCTCGCGAGCCCGGTCGAGCTGCTCGGCGAGGACGGCCGGCTCACCGGCGTCAAGTTCGTCCGCAACAAGCTCGGCGAGCCCGACGCCTCGGGCCGGCGGTCGCCGATCCCGATCCCCGGCTCCGAGTTCGTCGTACCCGCCGACACGGTCATCCCGGCGGTGTCCCAGGCGGCCGACCTGTCGTTCCTGCCGGTCGAGTCGAACTTCGAGGTCAACCGGGGTCGGCTGAAGGTGGACCCGGCGACGTACGCCACGAACGTCCGGGGCGTCTTCGCCTGCGGGGACTTCGTGACCGGTCCCACGACGCTCATCGAGGCGGCCGGCCATGGCAAGAAGTGCGCGTATGCGATCGACCGCTACCTGGCCGGTCGGACGGATGTCACGGTCGATGCGAACGTCCGGGTCGTCAGCTCATGGCGCCACGAGATGCCCGAGTTCTACGACGTCCTTCCGCGCCAGCACATCCCGATGCTGCCGCCGGTCGAGCGGATGCCGTCGACCGAGCCGGCGGTGAACTTCACGACCCCGGTCGAGCTGGGCTACTCCGCCAACCAGGCGGTCGCCGAGTCCACGCGCTGCCTGATGTGCAACTACAACATCTGGTTCGACCCGTTCCGCTGCGTCCTCTGCGGGGCCTGCGCCGACGTATGCCCCGAGGGCGTCATCCACATGGTCGACATCAGCCAGCTCAAGACCGAGGGGCTCCTGCCGGAGATCGAGGAGGCGTACGGCTGGGACCAGGGCGGCGCGATGATCCTCGATGAGGAGCGCTGCATCCGCTGCGCCCTCTGTGTCAAGCGATGCCCGTTCGACGCCATTACGATGGAGCGGTTCGAGCTTCGGGAGGTCTCGAGCGACGGTCGGCTCTACAAGGAGTCGTACCGTGACGCCCAGCTGGCCGGCATGGTCGGTGTCGCAGGAGGAGCCAGGTGAGTTTCCTCGAGCGGGTGGACCAGAGCATCCGCCGGAGCGCCGTGTGGCGGTCCCTCTTCCGCCAGCCGTACCCCAACGACGAGCGGTCGCGGGCGTACGCGGTGATGAACAACGTCTTCCTGCACATCCACCCGGTCCGCGTCCGCCAGCACGCGGTCAAGTTCGCCTACACGTTCTGCCTGGGCGGGCTGAGCTTCTTCCTGTTCCTGGTCCTGACCGTGACCGGCGTCTACCTGATGTTCTACTACGTCCCGTCGGCGACCCAGGCGTACTCGAACATCCTGTCGATCCAGAGCCAGGTCGCCTTCGGGCTGCTCACCCGGAACATCCACCGCTGGGCCGCCCACCTGATGGTCTTCTTCGTCTTCCTGCACATGATGCGGGTCTTCTACCACGGCGCCTACAAGCCGCCCCGCGAGTTCAACTGGGTCGTCGGGGTCGTCCTGCTCTTCCTCACGATCCTGCTGAGCTTCACCGGCTACCTGCTGCCGTGGGACCAGATCGCCTACTGGGCGATCACGATCGGCACCAACATGGCGGGCTACGCCCCGCTGTTCAACACCCCGACCAAGCTGGTCCTGCTCGGCGGGCTGGAGGTCGGGCAGAACACGCTGCTCCGCTTCTACGTGCTCCACATCATGGTCTTCCCGCTGGCCGCGGCGATCTTCCTGGCGGTCCATTTCTGGCGGATCCGCAAGGACGGCGGGATCTCGGGGCCGCTGTGAGCCGGCGAGAGACCGAGGCGTCCTGATGGCCGACACCAAGTCCCCGCCGGAGCGTCGCGTCGTCCTGCCGGTCGACCCGACCCGGCGCACGGAGATCGACAAGCAGCGCGTGCCGATGTCGGCGCGGCCCTACCGCCTGCTCGCCCTCGTCAAGCAGGATGCGGTCGTCAGGGTCCAGAAGGAGCCCGACGACACGGTCATGACCTGGCCGCACCTGCTGGCGATCGAGTTCCTGGCGGCGGGCATGATGAGCGTCTTCCTGCTGCTCATGGGCCTCTTCATCAATGCCCCGCTGGAGGAGCTGGCGAACGGCAACGTGACCCCCGCCGTCGCGAAGGCGCCCTGGTACTTCCTTGGCCTGCAGGAGCTGCTCGCCTACTTCCACCCGGTCGTGAGCGGCGTCATGGTGCCGGCCTACGTCTTCGTCGGCGGAGCGCTGCTCCCCTTCGTCGATCGCGGGAACCTCCTCGCGACGCGGCCGTCGCAACGCAAGACCGCGGTCCTGCTGTTCACGCTGATCTGCATCCTGGGTCTGACCCTGACCTTCGTCGGGATCTTCTTCCGCGGCCCGGGCTATGGCTTCGCGATCCCGTACGTCACGACGGCCGGCTTCCACTTCTCGCTGTGACGCGACGAGACCGAACGGCATGAGCAACTATCACGTCGAGCCAGCCAGCCAGCCCCAGGCCCTCGCGACGGAGGCCATCAAGGCGCTCCGGCACCAGCAGGTCCAGGGGGTCTCGCGCCGCCAGATCCTCCGCGGATCGCTGGCCGGCGGCATGCTGCTCTGGCTGCTCGAGCTCGGGGCGGGCACGATCGGCTTCATCTGGCCGAACCTGGCCGGGGGCTTCGGCGGCAAGGTCAAGATCGGCACGTACGCGGACATCAAGTCCCAGAACAGCACGCTGCCGATCGACCAGGGCTTCCCCGCCTACTACCCCGACGCCCGTTCGTTCGTCATCCTGGTCGATCCCGCCAAGCAGGGCTTCGTGCCGGGCGAGGACAAGACGGGCGATGGGACCGCGCTCAACGTCAGGTCGCTCTACCAGCGCTGCCCGCACCTCGGCTGCAAGCCGAACCCTTGCCTCAAGAACTTCTGGTTCGAGTGTCCGTGCCATGGCTCCCGCTACGACCGGCTCGGCATCAAGGCGGCCGGGGTGCAGTACGGCCCGGCGCCGCGGAGCATGGACCGGTTCTCGGCCAGCGTCGCGGGCGACGGCACCCTGACGATCGACACCGGCAAGATCACGCTCGGGCCGCTGCCGGTCGCGCTGGGGCAGCCAGGGCTCATCCCGCCCAGATCGCCCATCGGCTGCATCTGACCATCGTTCGCAGAGGAGACCGATGACCGACGAGCCCGGACGCGAGCCCGAGCAGCGCCTGCCCGTGCCACGGCCCGAGGCCGAGCCCCCGGCGGTCGAGCGCTTCAGCTCGCCGCCGGCGGCGCACAGCTTCTCGCTGACACCCGAGCGGGCCGCCCGGATCGTCCGCCAGTCCGCCGACGCGCGGTTCCTCGGCTTCCTGGCGGTCCTGTTCGTCGGCCTGTTCGTCATCCTCTACTACTTCTACGAGCTCGGCTTCCCCGCCGGCCTGACCCAGAGCCGGCAGTCGAAGGAGCTCGAGGCGCAGCAGGTCACGTCCGTCGAGCGGGGCTACAACCTGTACCAGGCGAACTGCGCGCGGTGCCATGGGGCGAACGGTGAGGGCGGGATCGGCCCGACCCTGGACCGCCAGGACAAGCTCTATCAGCACCTCAACGCCCAGTACATCCAGAACATGCTGAACGTGGGCGGCCGCTATGCCTGCGGCGACGCGAACAGCGTCATGCCCGTCTGGTCGAACCTGAACGGCGGCCCGTTGAACTACGTCCAGATGCAGGACATCATCGACTTCATCCGGGCGACCAACGACAAGACATACGTGGTCAGGGACCCATCGCTGTTCACGCCGGTCATCGACCCGGCGACGGGCAAGGAGAAGACGTTCACAGGCTGGGTCGACCCCAACTACAAGCCAGCCCCCGGGGCGACGCCCTACCCCGCCTGCTGGAAGTCGGAGTTCTCGGCTCCGAGCGGCTCGGCCTCCCCTGGCGCCTCCGCGGCGCCCAGCGGCGCCTCGCCCGCGCCCTCGGGAGCGACGACGGGGACGGTGCTCGAGCTGAGCGCCCAGAACATCGCATTCGACAAGCAGGCGCTCGAGGCGCCGGCGAACCAGCCGTTCCAGATCAAGTTCACCAACAACGACGCCGGCGTGCCGCACAACGTGGCGATCCACAAGGATTCGCCGACGGGGGCCGAGATCTGGCGGGGCGAGATCTTCCCGGGCGTGGACACCAAGACCTACGACGTTCCGGCCCTGCCCGCCGGCACGTACGGCTTCGTGTGCTCGGTGCACTCGAACATGACGGGGACCCTGACGGTCAAGTGACCGTGGTCGCGCCCCCCGCGGCCCGGTGAGGATGGAGGACGATGGCCCAGCAGGCGCTCGGCACAGGGACGACCCGACGGCGGGTCCTCTTCGGGCTGCTCGACGCCGACGGTTGGGCCTGGGCCTTCGTCAAGGCGGTCTTCTGGTTCGTCGTCATCATCATGATGCTCGGCTACCTGCCGGACCGGGCGTACTACTTCACCGTCTTCTCGACGATCGACCTCGGCGTCAACCCGGCCAGCGCACCGGCGAGCTACGTGACGCCGATCAACCTGTGCCCGCCGGGGAACCAGACCCTCCCATGCCCGGCCCCGAACGGGGCCCTGGTGCCCTGGCAGCTCGCCCCGGCCGAGCTCTCGCTGCCGGCCGGACGGACCGACGGGACGCTCGTCCAGGTCGGGACGAGGCTCCTGTTCGTCGGTGGCAGCGACGGCGCCAAGTCGGCCTCCGACGTGTACGTCGCGCAGCTCGTCGGCTCGAGCAGCTTCGACAAGTGGTCGGCCGGCCCGGCCCTGCCCGAGGCGCGCTCCAGGGCAGCCGTCATCTTCTCGGGCGGCTCGGTATACGTGCTCGGCGGCGCCGACGCCGCGGGCAAGCCGACGAAGACGGTATTCGTGCTGACGCCCGACCCGCAGACCGGCGCCCTCGGCCAGTGGAAGGCGGTCGATGCGCTGGCGCTCCCGGAGGAGCGGGCGGGGGCCGCCGTCGTGAGCGCGCCTGACGGCCTCTTCCTGATCGGCGGGTCGAATGCATCGGGACCCACGGCCACGGTCTGGAAGTCGACCGCCGACAGCAAGGGCGTGCTCGGCGCCTGGAAGGCCAACCAGGACATGCTCCAGGCCCGGACGAGCGCCCTCGCGGCCCTCGTCGGCGACTACCTGTGGGTCTACGGGGGGAGCGATGCGAAGGGGCCGACGGCGGTGGTCGAGCGGGGCCTGGTCCAGACGCCGAAGGCGGCCTCGCCCGCCCCGGCCGGCGCCGCGGCACCGGCCTCGGCCGTCGTCCAGTGGGGGATCCGGGGCGGCGACACGAACCTGCCCGCCGCTCGGACCGACGCGGCCGGCTTCCTCTCCAACGGGACGATGTACCTCATCGGCGGCAGTGATGGCAAGGCTCCGACGGGCGAGGTCTACTGGACCGTGCCGACCGCCGACGGCCAGATCGAGAAGTGGACCCACCTGAAGGAATCCGACCTGCCCGCCGCCGGCCTGGCCGGGGCCGCCGGCGCGGTCTCGGGCCCGACCGCCTTCCTGGTCGGTGGGACGACGGACAAGGGCCTCATCGCCCAGGCCGTCCGGGCGAGCCTGTCGCCCCAGCCGCCCTTCTTCCAGCTCGGGCTGCTCGGAGCGACGGTGCCGGCCCTGAAGGTCGACGGCGAGATCGGCCAGCAGCTGGGCTATCTCAACGCCGCCGGCGTCGGGACGGTGGATCTCGTCCTGCTGGTGCTCATCGGCTGGGCCTTCGCGCACAAGGCGCAGACGCGGGCGTTCCTCGAGCGCGTCAGGGGCCGCCGCCACTGAGCCCCCGCTGAGCCTGAGCACGGGCAGAGCCCCCGCGGAGCCTCAGCGCGGCAGGTCGCCCTCGCCGGGCCGCGGTGCGCCGGTCACGACCGGCAGGCCCGCCTGGTACCAGGCGACGATCCCGCCACCGACGTTCGCGACCTCCTCGAAGCCGTTCTGGAGCAGGAACGCGGTCGCCGACGTCGACCGATGGCCCGAGTTGCAGAACAGCAGGAGCGGGCGATCGGCCGGCAGCTCGGCGAAGCGCTGGACGAACTCGGGCAGCGGGATGAGCACGGCACCCTCGACCCGGACCCGGGCGAACTCGTCGCGGTTGCGAACGTCGACCAGGAGGGGTCGCGACGGGTCGGTCCCCTGGAGCCGCCGGTGCGCCTCCTGGACCGCGACCGTCGGGATGGGAGGACGGCGGAACATCAGGCGACCCGGAGCGGCAGCGACGGCGGGTCGACGAGCAGGCGCGGGCCGCCCCGACGCGGCCGGTCCACGGTCCGCGCCGGCGACCCGACGATGCGCTCGGCCGTGGCGAGCCGGTCGTCGATCGAGGCGATGAGCGCCCCAAGGTCCAGCCCCGAGGCCGACGGATCGATCGCGGCCGCGGCCGCCAGCCGGTCGCGGGCGCCCCGCAGGTTGAGCGCCAGCCCGACCGGGTTGCCGCGGGCGGCGTGCACGAACGCCGCGGCCAGCTTGATCAGCCCCTGGTACACGTCGCGCTCGACCGGGTCGGCGGTCCCCATCCAGGCGGGCTCGAGCCGTTCGTGCGCCTCGAAGAAGTCGCCACGCTCGTAGGCCGCGACCCCTGCCGCGAACGCCGCGCGACGCTCCGCCACCGGGAGCGGCCGATAGGCCTTGGACCGTCCGCCCTGGAAGACCCGTCCGGGGCGCGGGCCGGCATCGCGTCCGCCCTCCGTGTGGGCGTCCCTCACGTCAGCTCGATGAGCGGGCGCCGGCCGCCGAAGCCGCTGT
>JAPVSP010000321.1:0-2193 GCA_047519685.1 Chloroflexota bacterium | reverse complement strand
GCCGGCGAGTTACGGGACGGTCCGCGGTCCGACAGCCGGGCAGGATGGCGCCTACGGTTCGCTCGGCTCGAGGAGCGCAGCCTCCGGGCGAGCCCGCGGAGCCGAGGTGCGCCGCGCCGCGGCCCCGGCCTCGGCCGCCGCGATCAGCCCGTCGATCCGGTCGAGGAGCCGACTGGCACGCCAGCCTCGGGCGAGCGCCGTGACCTCCTCGAGCGCGGCCCGGCCGAGCGGCTCGTCGGGTCCGAGATAGCGCACCGAATCGAGATCGGCCAGGGCGAGGTCCCAGAGCGCACCGGATCGCCGGAACGTCTCGATGGCTTCGCCGAACCAGTGGGCGGCCGACTGGCGATCGCCCCGCAGCGCCGCGGCGACGCCGCGCAGATGCGCCTTCATCGCAGCGATCGACGAGTGGACGGCCGGCAGCGGCTCGAGCTCGACGATGGCCCCCTCGAGCCCGGCGGCGTCGCCGAGCCAGCCCGCGACCGTGCCCGCGTACCAGCACGCCTGGGCCACGTCGCCGGTGGCCCGGCCCACCTGGACGGAGGCGGCGGCAGCCCGCGCCGCATCCTCCGATCGTCCGGCAGCCATCGCGACATGGGTCTCCGCGTAGTGGATGCCGCCCCAGTCCTGATCGGTCGCGCCCGTGGCAGCTCGGCTTCGCAGCCGCTCGATGCCCTCGCTCGCGCCCGATGGGTCACCTCGCCAGGCCGTCAACACCGCGGCGGTCTCCTCCAGCGGCAGGTAGCTGATCAGGGGTAGATCGTCACGGAGCTGCGCCTCGACGATGGCGGCCGCGAGGTCCCACTCGCCGGCCTCGAGCGCCACCCACGCGCGGAACCCAAGCTTCGCGATCCACTCCCGGTGACCGATCCGCTCCGCGAGCTCGACGGCTGGCTCGAGGACCTCCAGGCTCCGGCGCGGCTGGTACGGTCCGAAGAAGGTCGCCAGGTTGTTGCGCCCCCGGATCTCCGTCGTGACGAGCCCGTGCTCCCGGCTCATCTCGATCGCTCCGTACGAGATCGCGACGGCCTCGCGCATCCGCTCGAGCGTCCCGAGCGCCCACGCCTTGGTGACCAGGAGCTCGGCGATGGTGGCGACGCTGTCCAGGCGGGCGGCGCTCACGAAGCCCCGCTCGAGCCATTCGAGCGCCCGAGGGGCATTGCTCCGGAACATCTCGGCGCGGGCGAGCTGCGACATCAGCTCGATGCCCGCCGGATCCCGGTCCGCGTCCGGCAGCCCTTCGAGGGCCGACTCCAGTGCCGCGACCGCGGCATCGGTCTGCGACTGCATCAGGAGCACCGTGCCGTGGAGCGCCGTCACGTGGGCGATCGCCAGCGGGTCGCCCTGGTCGCGGTAGCCCGACATGGCGGCCTCGATGTGCGCCTCGGCCGTTCGGTCGTCGGCGGCGAGATGCGCCGCTCGGGCGGCCTCCTCGTGCAGTCGCGCGAGCTCGACCGGATCCGCGGTCACCTCGAGCGCCTGCTCGAGGTAGGTGACGGCCTGGTCCGGCGCCCGCAGGGCGAGGGCCCGTTCGGCCGCGCCGCGGAGAGCGATCCGCGCCTGCGCGGCGACCGCGTCGGCTTCGGGGCCGGCAGGGCTCGCCCGGAAGGCCTCGACGTAGTGGGTCGCGAGCACCCCGGCGATCTCGTTCCCGCCGAGCGCCTCGAAGTAGCGGGCGGCGGCGAGGTGGCGGGCCCGTCGGTCGGCGCGCGCGAGCGTCGAGTACGCGACCTCCCGGATCAGCGACTGCACGAAATCGTACTGGCCGCGCTCGGGGGACCGGGGATCCGCGACCGTCGCCAGGAGCTCGCGCCTGACGAGGGAACGCAGGCGGCCGTCGACCTCGCCCGGGGGCTGGCTCGTCACCGCCTTGAGCGCCTCGGCCGTGAAGGTCTGGCCCAGCACCGCGGCGTCCTGGAGGAGCGCCCGCTCTCCGCCGTCGAGGGCATCCAGCCGCGCGCCGATGAGCGACTGGAGCGAGGTCGGGACATCGAGCGATGGGAGGTCGCCGACGACCTCGAAGCGCCCGTCGCGAGCGACGAGCCTGCCCTGGTCGACCAGCATCCGGAACGTCTCGACTCCGTACAGCGGGACGCCCCCGGCACGCTCCACGATCTTCGATACGACGGCCGGTGACAGGCCGGGCGCCAGCCCGGTCACCAGGTCGGTCATGGCCGCCGCGGACAGAGGCTC
>JAPVSP010000320.1:0-3329 GCA_047519685.1 Chloroflexota bacterium | reverse complement strand
TCGAGCCGGCGACGACCCAGGGCCGCCCGGAGCGGAAGAGCATGCCGGGCATCAGCGTGTGGAGGGTCCGCTTCCCGGGCGCCAGCACGTTCGGGTGGTCCGCATCGAGGCTGAAGTAGGCGCCCCGGTTCTGGTAGTGGACCCCGGTCACCGGGTCCGCGACCCCCGAGCCGAAGCCCAGGTAGTTCGACTCGATGAGGCTGACGGCGTTCCCGTCGCCGTCGACGACGCCCAGCCAGATCGTCCCCCCGCCGCGGGGATTGGCCGCCGGTCCCGGGCGGGCGGCACGCCCCGGGTCGATCCGCGCGGCCAGCTCCGCAGCGTGGGCCTTGCCCAGGAGCCGCTCGAGCGGGATCTCGCCGGCCTCCGGATCGGTCCCGTACGCGTCGCGGTCGGCCATCGCGAGCTTGGCGGCCTCGATGCCCAGGTGGATCCACCGTGCGTCGCTGGCGCCGTGCGGCCCGAACGCGCTCGTCGGCGGCGGCTCGAACCGCTCGAGGGCGTTCAGCAGCTCGAGGGCGACGAAGCCCTGGCTGTTCGGCCCGTGGGTGGTCACCCGGATCCCGCGATAGTCGGTCCCGACCGGCTCCGTCCAGGTCGAGGCGTGCGCGCGCAGGTCGCCGGCGTCGATCGGCGAGCCCGCCGCGGCCAGCCCGTGAGCCTGCGCCTCGGCGAGGTCGCCCTCGTAGAAATCGTCGAGCCCGGCTCTCGCGAGGCGCTCGAGGGTCGCGGCGAGCGCCGGCAGGCGGACCAGCTCGCCCGGCCGCCAGGGCCGGCCGGCGGGTCGGTAGACCGCGGCCCAGGCGCTCGACGGGCCGAGCGCGGCCTCGACCGCGGGCGCGGCCGCCTCGACCGCCGTGATGAAGCCGTCCCAGGCCGCGAAGCCGCCGGCGGCCAGCTCGACCGCGGGTCGGAGGACCGCGGCGACCGGCAGCCGGCCGAACCGTCGGTGGGCGTCCGACCAGGAGCGCACCGCGCCGGGGACGGTGATCGTCAGCGGCCCGCGCAGCGGGAGGCGCACCAGGCCACGCCTCCGGAGCGCCGCCGCGTCGACCGATCTCGCCGCCCGACCCGACCCGTTGAGCGCCTCCTGCCGCCCCGTGGTCTGGTCCCAGATGAGCCAGAAGGCGTCCCCTCCGAGCCCGCAGCCGCTCGGCATGACGACGGCCAGGACCGCGTTCGTCGCGATCGCCGCGTCGACGGCCGAACCTCCCGCCTCGAGGATGCCCAGGCCGGCCGTCGTCGCAAGATGGTGCGGTCCGACGACGGCCCCGCGGGTGCCGCGAGCGAGGGGAGCGGGGACGAGCGGTCGGTCGGCCATCGCCGCGAATCGTAGCGCCCCCGGGCCGGACGCTCCGCCTGGGCCTGGCCGGCCGCGCCGGTCCAGCTGCCGTGGGGCGCGGCCGGCCCACCCTCCGAGCGGCTAGGCTTTCACGCCGTGAGCCGCTCACTCATCGCGGTCCTCGTCGGCACGTTCACCCTCCGCCTCAGCACGGGCCTGACGGGCACCCTCCTGATCTACTACTTCGCGGACCTGCCACGGCGCGGCGGTCCGTCGATCGAGGCATTCGCCCTGGGCCTGTTCGCGGCGCTCTTCTTCGCGACGGAGCTCATCTTCTCGACCCCGTTCGGCCTGCTGTCCGACCGCTGGGGCCACCATCGCGTCATGCAGTTCGGGCCGCTGTTCGGCATCGCGGCCGTCGTCCTGACCTTCGCGACGACGAACCTGTTCGTCGGCGGGCTCATCCTCGTCGGCTACCTCATCATCCTGGCGACGCGCGTCCTCGAGGGCGCTTCGACCGCGGCCTCGGTCCCATCGATCCTCGGCTACATCGCGTTCGCGACCGCCGGCGACGAGCTGCTCCGTGGGCGTGCCTCGGCCCGCTTCGAGGGTGCCACGATCGCCGGGCTCGGCACCGGCCTCGTCCTGGCCGGGCTGCTGTACACCGGGATCCAGGTGACCGCCGGCTCGGTCGCCATCGACATCCCGGGCCTGGGTCCCGCCGCGTTCCTGCTGAACGCCGGCATCTATGCCGTGTCCTACCTGATCTACCGTGTCGGGGTCGACGACCCGAACGCCGACGCGGTGGACCCGCCGGGATCGAGCGGCGGCCATGGCTTCGCCCGGTACCGGGCCGTGCTCCTGAGCTCGCACGTCTGGCTGCTCGCCCCGACCTGGATCGCCGTGAACGCGGCCATCGGGATCTGGAGCAGCCAGTCGCTCTACCAGCTCGTGCGGACCCCCGACCCGCGCTTCGGCCACCAGCTGTTGATGGGCAGCGTGGACCCGCTCCAGGTCAGCGTGGGCCTCGCCGCGGGCCTCGTGGTGTTCTTCGCCGGCCTCGTGTTCTGGGGCGACCGCTTCAAGCGACTGCGACGGACGACGATCATCTTCTACGGGATCGTCGGAGGGGCCGTGATCGTCCTCGCCACGATCGCGATCAACCACAGCCATGGCTGGCCGGACGCCGTCCGGCTGGTCCTCGGCGTGATCGTGGTGGGTGGCGTCTTCGTCCTCGCGGGCGCGACACCGGCGGCTCTCGGTCTCCTGGCCGACATCTCGGAGCGATTCCCGGCCGACCGCGGGGCGATCATGGGGCTCTACTCGGTCTTCCTCGGCCTGGGCCAGATCATCGGGAGCCTGCTCGGCGGCACGGCCGCGGAGATCCTCGGCATCGACGGGATCCTCATCGGCACGCTCCTCCTGCTCGCGATCGCGCTCGTGCCGCTCACCCGGCTGCGGCTCTACGAGCACGTGGTGACGGGTGGCCCCGAGGGTCAGATCGAGGTGGACTGAGCCGTTGCCCAGCGACCGTCCGTCGAGCCCGGGCGGTCGCTATCATCCCGGCGGAGGAGAGGAGGACCCGTGGGCCGCGTCGCGATCGTCACCGACTCCGCGTCCGACCTGACGCCCGAGGTGGCGGCCGCCGCCGGCATCTCTGTCGTCCCGCTCATCGTCAACTTCGGGGAGGAGACGTTCCGGGCCGGGGTCGACCTGCCGACCGACGAGTTCTGGGACCGCATGCGGGCGCCGTCCGCGCCGTTCCCCACGACCGCAGCCGCCAGCCCCGGCGACTTCAAGGAGGTCTTCGAGGCGCGCTTCGAGGAGGGCGCCGAGGGGATCGTCTGCGTGAACGTCGGCGCCAGGCTGTCCGGCACGATCAAGAGCGCCGAGATCGCCCGTGACATGCTCCCGGGCCGCGAGATCCACGTCATCGACTCGCAGACGGCCTCGATGGGCGTCGGGCTGCTCGCGCTCCTCGGCGCCGAGCTCGCGGATGCCGGGCGGAGCGCGACCGAGATCGCGGCCACGATCGAGGCGCGGCGGG